>JAFXDG010000132.1 GCA_017521285.1 Bacteroidaceae bacterium
AGGACTGTGCCGCCTTGCACTGGACACAAACACTATGCACTGGACACAAACATTATGTAAACATTTTCTATACCGATATTGGTTGTGTGTTTTGGGGCCCACTCCGCACTATGCCTCGTCTCACCTATCTCGGAGGCGGAGAAATAGAGCGGATGCATGGTGTCAAAATTATTTATTATGATATTGATTTACAGACGATTGCAGCCACCGCTTTAAACTCTTCTCCCGAATTTGCTAAGGTGAAGCGAAAGCACGGGGAGTTCCCTCCCATACATGAACCGTTGCTCCCACATCGTATGCACTCACCCCCCATGTTCTCCGAGTAAATTCCTCCCGACGGAGAGCCGAAGACACCACAACGATTTTTCGAACAAAATACTATTTTCGGATGTGTAAAGAATTTTATGCACCTTTTTTCATTTTATTTATCTCTAATTATCTCTATCTCTCTCTAATTATCTCTAATTATACGAGCGCCAAAAAGATGTCATATCTTTGCGTCAGAAACGCTAAGATGTTCGCAGGGGTATTTATGTTTCTGGTGTCATCGGTATGCCAGGAACGATGAAGGAGTTTAGCACATCCAAGAAACTTGGTGAACAGATTGCCCGAAATAGTAGTTTGGATATTCGTATCATTCGACCAAGCCTGATTTATGGCGATAGAGAGGGTGTTGGAGCAATGGTTGCGATAATGAAATTTACAGGTCTGTTCTGCAAAAAGATGAAGCCTATTACAGTCGATAAGTTGTCGTTGAAGATTATAGAGGCTACATTGAGAGAGAAATAGAGAAAGGAAGCCTATTTTTCATTGTGTTAAATGTATGCCAAAGTTAGTAAATGCCCTAAGATAGTTTTATTTAGTTCAAAAACACTTTGATGATACTTTACTAACGTCAATCCTTTACCCCTTTTGTCGGTTGCAAAGGTAGCCAAACCTCATTTAGAATAAGAAAAGGTCAAGCGATAAACCGTTTGGAGCAGTTTACAGAAACTCGGCTGCACTCGGCATAGCTCAAGTAAACTTGCCTCTGCTCTCATTTGCACGAGCTTTCTTCCCCCGTTGGAGAGTAAACAGCTCCAAAACCTTTTCCTATTCATCGGCTTGGCTTGAATCTGCATCCGGCAACGGAGATAAACGACTGACGAAATAGTAGAACCATAGAACAGCATAAATAATAGGTCTTTACTTGGCAACCTATCATTCAAACTATTCTCAAATCTTTCAGTGGCATTATTATTTAGACAGAGAGAAATTTGGCAAGCGGCAGATTTCACTCCCTCCAAAATAATAGATTGGTAAGAGTGTGCTTTTGCCGTTCTTGGAAATTGTCGTACCTTTGTGCCGAAAAGGTGGAATGATGGAAACATCAAACTGCAAATAGCACTGAAAAGAAAAGAAACACCCTTTATTGATACGCTTTGAGCGTTAAGAAACAATAAAAATGTTAATACTTCACCTTTTAGAATGCACCCTTAAAGGTTATGACCATATTTCTGACTTATTACTCGCAAAATATTGAGTAATAACTGGTTGTAAATACTATCATTGTTATTCGCTTTCTTCTCTAACCTGCGATGCTACATTTCCACCGACATTGGGCACAGGTGTATTTAATGCCGTAGCCAAGGATAATTTCACTCTGGAAGTACCGGAGCAATCGGTGACACGTTATCAGACCGAACCCGGATGGAGTGACTTCAGACGTGTGTCTGCACATCACGATTTCTCCATCTCTCGTCCATTGTTACGTACATTGAATGCTAGTTATAGCAAGACATACACGCTTCGTGCTCCTGCCAACCAGTCGTGGAGCATTAAGAGCAAACCTGAGTGGGTAACGGTCACTCCGTCGGAAGGTGTGGGTAAGGTGGATGTCACCATTACGGTGAGCGAAATGGCACCTACGGAAGCTATGTTTGAATCAACCGCTACCGATGAGTGGGGAAACATCAATTATCAAAGTTATGAAGGTCGTGCAGGTGAAATCGTCTTCCTGCTCGATGAAAAGGATTACACTTCTACCATGAAGGTGGAACAGTATGATTACGAACATGCGGATGGCGAAGTCATCGAAAATCAAACAGCGACCAAGGGAAATGGAGTGAACATCGTCTTTATGGGTGACTGCTTCGATGCACGCGACATTGCCACCGGTAAGTATCTGGAAGGTATCAACGAGGCCATCGGTCATTACTTCAGCATCGAGCCTTACAAGTCCTACAAGGATTACTTCAACATTTATACTGTCATCGGTATGTCACCGGATACCGGTATGGGTACAGTGAACACCGTCAAGGATGCGAAGTTCGGTTCGCAATATTCATTGAATGGCATTACACCGAACACAGCCATTACTTACGAATATGCGATGAAGGCGGAGACTGTCAATGAAGATAACCTGAACAAGACTCTAGTGGTGATGGTAGAAAACACCACGGATTACGGCGGTATCTGCTACATGTGGGGTGACGGTTCGGCCATTGCCATCTGTCCGATGAGCCGTGACGCTTATCCTTACGACTTCCGTGGCATCGTACAGCACGAGGCGGGCGGTCATGGTTTTGCCAAGTTGGCGGATGAGTATATCTATCACAATGCATTCATTGAATCTTGCTCTTGTATATGTTGCTCGCATTTGAATGAATTCAATGCAGGAAAGGCTTTGGGCTGGTATCGCAACCTTTCGACCAACGGTGATATGAAGAGCGTGGAATGGTCGCACCTGATTTACCATCCGGACTACTCCGATAAGGTGGATATGTACGAAGGCGGATACTACCACACCCGTGGCATCTATCGTTCGGAACCTACCTCGTGTATGAACAACAATATCCCTTATTATTCGGCTATCCAGCGTCAGGAAATGGTGGAACGGATCATGAAGTATGCGGGATTGCCGTTCTCGTTGGACGATTTCTATGCAAACGATGTGCGTGATGCTTCTGCAGCAAGCCGTAGTCTCCATGCACCATGGACCATCAGCACAGCCGGTGCAGGCAAGCAACAGGCACCGAAGTATATGGGTGACAAACCGAATCTTAATAAATAAAAAGCGGAATTATGAAGAAACTATTATGGATATCATTGGTTCTACTGGCCTTCGGATGCAAGCAGGAGGAAGGATTTGAACCTACAGACAATGGAGAAATCAAGGTCGTGGCCCAATTGGACAGTCGTGCTACCATGACCGAATTTGAATATGGAGACAAGTTGGGGCTGTATGCCGTGGAGTATATGGACGGAGTGGCACAGCCCTTGCAAGCCGGTGGTAATTACCTCAACAACGAACCGATGACGTATAGCCAAAATAAATGGACATCGGACCGAAAAATCTATTGGAGTGATGCTGCCTGCGACTTTTATGGCATCTATCCGTATCAGTCGCTCAAGACGGTAGAAAATGTGCTCTTCGAAGTGGCTACCGACCAGAATGCACCGGAAACGGACGAAGCCTTGAGCGGCTATGAAGCCAGTGACTTGATGTGGGCGAAAGCCGAGCATGTCAGTCGGGCAGACGGGGAGGTGAACCTGAAGTTTGACCACTTGATGTCACGTCTGGTGGTGAAGATCGTGAAAGGACCGAGATTCGAGGGCGAGATTTCCGATGACATCGTGACTCACCTGTACAACACGGCTACTACGGCCAAGGTGAACTTTGCCACAGCTGCATTGGAGAAGTATGTGTATAGCGAAAACAAGACCATCACGATGCGTAAGGTGGACAACCTGACTTTCGATGCCATTGTAGTCCCTCAGTTTATCGAACGCACCACTCCACTGGTGGAAATCACGATGGGAGGTATCGCATACTTGTTGA
Organism: Bacteroidaceae bacterium; assembly: GCA_017521285.1. Classification (GTDB taxonomy): domain Bacteria; phylum Bacteroidota; class Bacteroidia; order Bacteroidales; family Bacteroidaceae; genus Phocaeicola_A. The sequence goes on from JAFXDG010000132.1 coordinate 3,821, forward strand.
ACTACAGCATGTCCTTCCGCCCGGGTATTCAGCATACCATCACCGTCACCCTCAACACATCGCCGGATCAGGAAAAGATTGAAATCGGCATTGAAGGTGAGGTAGAAGATTGGGCTGAATAATAAACGTGAGTTTGATATAATTCAAAATAAAACAAGTTGCCCGCCATTGATGAATTCCACTTCAATGGCGGGCTTCTTTTCAGCATACAATAGGTTGCAATTCAAGAACAAGTTCTCAAAGTGACGTGTCTAAAAGCCTTTATCCGCAATGGAAATATCTACGAACCAGCGCCAGCATTTCTTCCTGATTGCCGTCGATGTCGGCACGGAGTGTCTGGTCGCCATACGAGCGGAGCTTCTTGATGATGCCGTCTATCATGGCCGGGCTGAACACGTGATGCTTTTCGAAGATGTCACGTTGCTTTTCCAGGCAAGCAGCCGAAGCATAGCAGCTGTCCGGAAGCTGGGCCAAATCCTTCAGCTTGTCGGCATTTTCCTTCTGATGGATGTTGACATTCACGTAAGTCTTTTCGGCAATGTCGAGCGCATTGTCCAGCTCGAAGCCATAGCGGCAAGCCACGGCAAGACCGGCGATGAGTTGGTACAAGTCGGCCGAGCCGTCCGGTGAGCGCATCTCTACCGTCTGCTTCTGCGTGGTGTCGTAGTGGCTTTCGCCTTCCAGTGGATTGGCAGTCATGCACATGTCGGTCTTGGCTGCCCAACCGAGTGGTACACGTACCAATACCGAGCGGTTGCGGTCGCCCCAACAGATGTTGGTCGGTGCTTCCTGATGCGGCACGAGGCGGAAGTAGGAGGTAGGGTTGGTATTGCCGAAAGCGGTGATGGATGGAGCCAGCTCCATCATGCCGGCAATGGCCTTGCGGGCTGTGGCTGACAATACGCCTCCGTCCAGCATTTGGTTCTGTCCGTCCTTCACGATGCGCATGTGGATGTGGAGACCCGAGCCTGCCTTGCCGGTGGTAATCTTCGGCGCGAAGGTGATGTCGTAACCCAACTTATAGGCCAGGTTGCGGATAATCCACTTGGCTATCATCAGTTGGTCGGCGGCTTCTTCGGCATTCACGGGCAGGAACTCGATTTCGTTCTGCTCGTAGATGAGGCCGTCGATGGTGAAGTTGCCCACTTCGGAGTGTCCGTACTTGATTTGTCCGCCTGCCTGGGCGATGTAGGCCATACACTGGGTGCGGAAGTCGTTGAACTTGGCATACGGAGCCGATTCGTGATAACCCTTCTGGTCGGTGGCGGGGAACATGCCGCTATCCGGGGCAATCACATAATACTCCAGTTCGCCCATCGCCTGGAATTCCATGCCCGTCACGTCGTGGAAGGCGCGGCACGCCTTGCGGAGGGTGTGCTCGGGTGAGCTTTCGAGGGGCTCGCCATCCTTGTTGAAGAACGAGCAAAGCATGGAGAGGGTAGGGATTTCGGCAAACGGGTCGAGAAACGCCGTGCGGAAACGGGGGATGACATAGAGGTCGCTGCTGCCAGCCTCGATGAAGGGGAAGAGTGAGGAGCCGTCCACACGTTCGCCGCAGGTGAGGATGGCATCGAGGTAAGCGGCATTGTTGATGACGAAGTTCAGTGTCTTCAGGCGTCCGTCGCCGGCCGGGTACATGAAGTTCACCATGCGGATGCCGTTCTCCTTGATGTATTTCACGATGTCTGCCTTGGTCAGTTCTCCGGCAGGCTTTCCCAAGTACGCCACTACGCGGTTGGGGTTCATTTCGAGTGCTTGATTCATAATTTTAGGTTTTAATTGTTTCTTGTAATGCTCAAAGGTAGGAAAAGTTTTGATAAACCTTGCACTTCGTCTGCAAAAAACAACGAATCGTTTTGTTTTTTTGCAAAGGTTATACTACTTTTGCATATTGCAAACGATGAAAGTATTAATCTTAAAAATAAAAAAGAAAAACACAATGGCATCATTGAAAGAAAAAATCGGTTATGGTTTCGGCGACATGTCGTCGTCGGCTTTTTGGAAAATTTTTAGTGCATATCTGCCCATCTTCTATGCGACAGTGTTTCAGCTGAGCCTGGAAGTGACAGGGGTATTGATGTTGGTAACTCGTATATGGGATGCGGTGTCCGACCCGATGATGGGTATCATCTCCGACCGTACCCAAACCCGTTGGGGTAAGTATCGTCCGTATTTGTTGTGGATGTCCATCCCGTTTGCCGTGGCAGGTGTGATGCTTTTCACTAAGCCTGAATTTGGAGAACCGGGCAATACCATCTGGGCGTTCTTTACCTATATATTAATGATGACTGTCTACACCGGTATCAACGTGCCTTACGGCTCGATGTTGGGTGTGATGACCGAAGACTCGGATGAAAAGACCGTGTTCTCTTCTTTCCGTATGTTCTTCGCTTACGCAGGTTCGTTCATCGTATTGGCATTCTGGGAACCGCTCTGTAACTTCTTTGCCAA
>JAFXDG010000133.1 GCA_017521285.1 Bacteroidaceae bacterium
AAAAGGTGTGCTATTATTAAATTTTCAGACGCAGATGACGCGGATGACACGGATAAATGGGTTCAAGGTTCCAAGTTTCAAGTTCAAGGTTCCAAGCCAACAGCCATAGCCAATAGCCATAGCTAAAAGGCGTATAAAAGTTATAATTTATCTGCGTCATCCGCGTCATCCGCGTCTGAAAAATAAATGGTTACATTTTGCCCCCTTGGAGGAGAGGGGCTGACAATTAATTCTATTCTGTCACTTTTTTCTTGCGGAATTGCAAAACCACGGCTACAATGAAGCCGAGGAGGAGAAGAGCCAACGCCGTGTAGGCAACAGCCTCGGTGACGTGAAGCGATTGTGGATCGAAGACAAACTCGATGGTATGCTTGCCCGCGGGCACATTCATGGCACGCAGAATGTAATCGGCACGTCCGTGAGACACCTCCTCGCCATCGATGTAAGAGCGCCAGCCGGGATAATAGATTTCAGAGAATACCACTACACCGCCATTCTTGCTGTCCGTCTCATAGACAAGGCGGTTGGCATCGTACTCCTTCAAGACGATATTGCCCGCCGAAGGTTGAGCCTTCACCTGCTCCTTGAACTTGTTATCCACCACGGCCGTTACGGCAGGATTGATGGTGTGCAGCGCCCCAATCTCTTCGTTGGCATTGGCTACATATTTCACATCACTGACAAACCAAGCATTGCCAAAGGCATAGGGATTGGAGAGCGGCATGGTGGCCCCACCCTGGGTGGGCATAATGAACCAACGGGTATTGAGCATGTTCAGCACGGGGAATTTCGCAGCTTGCACGCTGTCCATCTGTCCGCCGGTACGCACCACCTCTTCCATCACGTTGCGCATCTCGCCGGCAATGTGTTCCTCTATCATCTCCTGATAGCGGCGGAGTTTGGCGGCATGGTATCCGCCCACACTCTTGTGGAAGTACGAAGTGTTGTTCTCATTAAACGTATTGCCCGCCAGGTTCAGCACGCGATAGTCCAAAGCCTTGTCCTTCAGAATGGTCTCGTCCGTCGGCGTCTTCTTGAAGGTGTTGGCTATGGCACGCTTGGGAGTGAACTGGCCTTTGTCATTGGGGTTGAGATAACGGAGATTGACCTGCCACATATCGAACAGACAAAGCACGAAGAGCAATCCCACCATCCACTTGGCACTGAGTTTGCGCCAAACGAAGAACATCACCACAACAGCACCGGCCACAATGAGGAAGAAGCTGCGCCATGCGTCGCTGACAAAAATGCTCTGGCGCACCTCTATCAGGTTGGCCATGAAGGCATTCAGATATTCGGCAGGCAAACCGCCCTTCAACATAGCCATTTCACTGGTCGAGATATAGTTGGGGAAGAAGGTACCCGGCATGAGGGCGAAAAGCAACGTGATACCTCCCACAATCCCCACGCTGATGTAGAGGCTCTTCAACAACGAAAGCTTGCCCTTGCAATAGAGCGGCTCGTCCAATTGACCAGCCTTCACACGCTCAACCACCTCCTTCAAGGCCAACATGCCCAACAAGGGGATGGTGAACTCTGCTATCACCAGGATGGAGGCCACGGCACGGAACTTGGCGTACATGGGCACATAGTCGAGGAAGAAATCAGTGAACCCCATAAAATTCTTTCCCCACGAAAGGAGGATAGAAAGTACAGTGGCTGCCAGCAAGGCCCACTTCATGGGGCCACACACAATGAGGAGGCCCAATACGAAGAGCACCACAACAAAAGCTCCCACATAAACGGGGCCCGAGGTGCCGGGCTGTTCGCCCCAATACTGGCCTATCTGGTTGAAAATGCTGCGATACATGGGATTGGCCTTCTGCATGGCCTTCTCGTTGCGTCCCATGGGAACAGAAGCACCACCCTTGGTGTTGGGCACGAGCAATGTCCACGTCTCACCAATGCCATAGCTCCACGCCGTGATGTAGTCGCGCTCCAAACCGCTGCTCGTCTGGTTACCCGTGTCGGCCTTCACCAGTTCGCTCTTGCCACGCATCGTCTCCTTGCTATACTCGTAGGTATGATAGAGGTTAGACAGATTGGTGCACACACCCAACAGACCTGCCACCACCAAAACGGCCGACGCCTTCCAATAATTGGCAAAACATCCCTTGCGCCAGGCATCCACACCATAAGCAATGGCCATGAAGAACATGGGGTAAAGGAAATAGTAGGTCATCTGCACGTGATTCGAACGTATCTGCAGACCCACGAACAGTGCCGTCAGTAAGGCGCCCCACAGCCACTTACCTCTGTATATCAACACCATACCGGCAATGGTCGCGGGAATATAGGCCAAAGTGAGCACCTTCCAGATGTGGCCCGCAGCAATGATGATGAAGAAGTAGGACGAGAAGGCCCACAACACAGCACCAAGCGCAGCCATCCAGGCACGGAAATCAAAAGCACGCAACATGATGTAGAAACCCAACAGCATGATGAAGACATAATAGGTGTAGCCGGGGATGAAAAGACGATAGGCCCGCTCCACCCAACTGAGCGTGTCGCTCGACTCGTAACTGGGCGCCATCTGATAGGTAGGCATACCACCGAACAACGAATTCGTCCAGCGCGTGCGCTCGCCGGTGCGCTTCAAATATTCAATAGACTCCTGACCGGCTCCGATACCGGCCGCATGGTCGTGCTGTCCGAGCACCAATCCCTCCACATTGGCGGGATAGAAATAGACAAACGAAATGAGGGCAAACAAGGCCACCACTACCACATCGGGCAGTATTCTTTTCACAAAATTCATAGCAAAACTGTTATTAAGAGCCGCAAAGATACAACTAACTCTGATAAAATCCGTACATTTGCAGGCAGAAATCTCATTTTAACGTATGAAAATAGGAATCATAACCGCCATGAGCGTGGAGCACGACCAGGTTATCAGGTTGCTCCACCACCGAAAAGAACATAGTGGAGGCCCCTTCAAATTCACCGAAGGAGAAGCTGGAGGAAACACCCTCATCCTGATGCAATGCGGCATCGGCAAGGTGAACGCTGCCGCCGGAGCCGTAGAACTGATCAACCGCTTCCGCCCCGACTGCCTCATCAGCACCGGTGTGGCAGGAGGCATCGATGCCTGCCTGAAGGTGATGGATGTCGTAGTCAGCAGCCGCATCGTATATCACGACGTATGGTGTGGCGAAGGCAACAAGTACGGACAGGTACAGGGGCTGCCCACCTACTTCACCGGTAATGGATCCCTGCTGCAATGTGCCCTCTCCCTCGTCCCCGAAGCCGAAGGAATGACCATCCACGGCGGCCTCATCTGCAGTGGCGACAAGTTCATCACCGACCGCACGGAACTGGACTTCATCAAGGGACGTTTCCCCGAAGGGCTGGCCGTCGATATGGAATCAGGCGCCATCGCCCAGGTGTGCCACCTCTACAATGTACCCTTCATCAGCTTCCGCATCATCAGCGACACGCCGGGAGCCGACGAACACTGGCAACAATACACCAACTTCTGGCAGACCGTAGCCGAACGCTCGTTCGGCATCACCCACCAGTTCCTGAGCGCCATACAAAACATTGGCTGAGCCTTTCCCCCTTGTCAACTCGTCAACTTGTCAACTTAAGAACCAAAACTCATGAAAAAGATACCCAGCTTCACCATTGACCATAACCGCCTTGTACGGGGCATCTACGTTTCCCGCCAAGACGCTGTGGGAGAAGAAACAATAACAACCTTCGACATCCGCATGAAGGAACCTAACCGCGAACCGGCCCTGGGACAAGGCGCCCTGCACACCATCGAGCATCTGGCCGCCACCTATCTGCGCAACCACCCCACATGGGCCGACCGCATCATCTATTGGGGTCCCATGGGCTGTCTCACGGGCAACTACCTGCTCGTCAAGGGCAACCTGACTTCGGCCGACATTCTGCCCCTGATGCAGGAGACCTTCCGTTTCATAGCCGGTTACGAAGGGGAAATCCCCGGCGCCGCCCCCAAGGATTGCGGGAATTATCTGCTCCAAGACTTGCCTATGGCCTGTTGGGAAGCACGCAAATACTTGACTGAAGTATTGGATGTAGCGACAGAAGCGAACCTCGTCTATCCGGAGTAAAGCAGACAAGCTCCCCCATTGGGGCATTTTGCAACTTGTCAGGATAGTCCTGCGGTTCAAGGGGGGTATGTCAAATGCCTTCTTTTCATTCTTTAGGCGCGGATTACGCGGATTTCACGGATAAATTATTCCCTTTTGAGGATAAAACTGAAATTATGAATCCGTGTAATCCGCGTAATCCGCGCCTAAAAATTGGAATGGCATCATTTTGACACATTCCCAAATCTTTCCCTATTTCAGACTAAGAGAAAAGAACGATTAATCCATGCCGCCCTCACCACCGAAGGAATCCATCATAGTGGGGTCTGCATCCTGCCGCATATTATCGCGCTGGGCAGGCTTACGTTTGGCAGGAGCCAAGTTTCCGAAGCTGTAAGTGAGCGTGAGACCGATTCGACGTCCGCCACGCCAATTCTCGGACACCATGCGGGTATCACCTGTTTGGGTAACGGTCTTCCAGCGACGTGAATCGAGAATATCGCGTGCATTGATGCTCAAGCTCAGTTTCTTGTTCCAGAAAGACTTGCGCAATCCGGCATCGAGCGAATAGTTAGCCTTGCGATAGCCCTGTGCCACCACTTGGCGGGCATTGTAGTTACCCGTCACTTGCAGCGAGAAAGAGTAAGGCAGGATAACGTTGGCTATCATGCGGGCATTCCACGAGAAGTCCTCGTCACTCTCGCCCGTAACTTCCTGTCCGGCCATCATGAAGCGGAATCCGTCGAGCTTGTAGTAAAAGAGATTCACCGTAGTGGTGAGGTCAATGGCACGGGTCAGTTTGTTTTTGGCCACAATTTCAAGTCCGGCCGACTGTGACTGGGTAACGTTGCGGTCGGTAGAGTACATGACATTTCCCTCGCGGTAGCGGATGCGCTGGATTACATCGTCTGTCGTACGATAATAGCCCGAGAGGGAGAGTGTATGATTTTCCCAATTCTTGATGTAGTTCAATTCGTAAGCATTGGAGTACTGCGGCTGCAACTCGGGATTACCGTAAGAGATATTGGTAGAGTCGGTGATATTACGGAAAGAGTTGAGCTGTCCGCCCCAAGGACGTTGGAGACGACGGGTATAGTTCAACTGCAATTCGTTACCACCCGGCAATTCATAAGAAAAGAACAGACTGGGGAACAGGCTGAAATAGTCTTTCTCGAAGAATGTGGGAGTCTGGCCGTTGAACTCCTGGTCGAAACTGCGCGACTCGGAATTGACCTTCCAATATTCACCACGCACACCTACCTGATAACCCAGTTTGCCAAGGCGGCCTGAGTAGGTGGCATAAAGGGCATGGATGTCCTGGTCATAGATAAAGCGGTTGTAGAGCGACTGCTGCATCTCGGCATGAGCTTCGTCGCCATAGGTTCTTACGGGACTGTTCTCGCGTTCGAATGTTCCCTTGTATCCGGCTTCAATCTTATGGTTCTCGCTCAGTTTGTTCACATAGTCGAGCTGTGCCTCCCACTCCTTGCTACGGTTCTCGTTCTCCTGATACTGGTACGAAGCTGTCTGCTCGTCGCGCACGGTGCGGTATTCACTGTGACCGTCCATATTCCACTGGTAGTGCGAGAGAGTGAAGTCGATGTTGTGATCTTCGCCGAAGTCATGCTTGTAGCCCACGTCGAAGTTCATCATACGCATATCGTTACCCGAAGTGGTAAAGCGGCTGTACTGGTCAGGGGCAGGTCCCAAGCCAAGACTTTGAATATAATGGATATCATTGTTGCGGTCGCCATCACCAAACATACCCATGAAGTTGGCCGAGAAATGGTCGGCACGGGTCACGTGCCAGGTGAGTCCGGCACGCCCGAAGAAGTTATTGTTCTCACCCAAGTTCTCCCCCTTTTGGTCGAGGAATCCATTGGGATCTTCGCGTCGGCTTTCGTTGCCCCCCTCGTGCTCGCGGTGGCGGTAGCCCAAGTTAGCGTATGCATCCAACTTGCCACTGCTGTAGTTGATGTTGCCGCTGGCATTGTATCCACCCTGATTGTCACCACCGGCCTGCACACTGCCGTAGTAGCCAGGCTTGCGGTCTTCCTTAAGAATAATATTGATAATACCGGCCGAACCTTCGGGACTGAACTTGGCCGAAGGATTGGTGATGACCTCAATCTTTTGGATGGTCTCGGCGGGCAGTTGCTCCAATATTTCGCCGCGATTGTCGGCCGAGAGACCCGATGCCTTACCATTGATCCAAACAGTCACACTACTGCTACCGCGCAGGGACACTTCACCTTCACTATCAACTTCAACTGAAGGAATGTTGGTTAACACGTCGCTGGCCGAACCTCCGGTGGAAGCAATATTCTGATCGACATCAAACACTTTCTTGTCTATCTCGAACTTCATCTGTGCACGTTGGCCTGTCACCTGCACTTCGCTCAGCATCTTACTGTCTTCACGTATGGCAATAGTACGCAAGTTCGCATTACGTGCCTGGGCACTGATGGCAAAGTCTTTCTTCACCTCTTTGTAACCAACGAAGGTCACACTCAGTGTATAGCTGCCGTTGGCCAATCCTTGGATATTGAAATTTCCATCAAGGTCCGTCACGGTACCTTTCAGCAATTCTGTGCTGCCGGCTTTCGTCACACTGACGGTTACAAACTCTAATGCGTCCTTACTCTGTGCATCCACAATCTTTCCACGCACGGCTCCACTTTGAGCCAACGCACAAACCACCACTGTCACCAGTAGGCAGGCTGTTGTCAACAATCTTTTCATTGAATGATGATTCCTTCTTTAGTGTTTAATTGTCTTTTTTTACAAAATTGGGTGCAAAGATAGTGGAATAAAACTAATTTACAGAAGAAGCAACACTATTTAACCCAACTGTGTACCTGTTTATGAACATAATTTTAAAGAATAAAGTCAAGCCAAACTGGAACTCCGAGAACTCTGACACTCTTCTTCAAAAAAGAAATTGACCTTAACGTTTCCCACCTTCCGTTCGCATTTCGGAACGGAAGGCCAAGAAACGTCGGTCAGTCGATTGCAGTATATCGACTTGATATAAAAAAGGTTGTGTGAAATAAATCCGTTGTTAGTGCTTGAAGCCAATACCAGCCTCAAATCTGTTATTGCTTGACATAGACCACATCCAACTTGGTGTAATTACGATTACCATCAGCATGTTCCATCAATCCGAGAGGGGCAGTCAAGGGCTTCCCGTCACGTTCGGGATCGTAAGTCACACCTGTCACAGGATTGGGGATAGTAGCCGCTTCGCGCAGGTATTCGTCGCAATAGTTGAAGCTGCCAAACTCCGGCCACTCGTGGATAAGGAGGTCCATACCCACCACGTCACAGGCCAAGGGGTCTTGCGAAGCGATGATACTGCAGCACCACTGATTGTTGAAAGGAGCCTTCTTCCACTTGGGAGCGGGAGCACCGTTCACATCGCGGCTGCCGTAAGTACCGTCAATGAGGAAGAGCAAGCATTTCTGTCCCAAATCCTTGTGGCCGATCCAGTCAACCATCGTCTTGTAACTGGGCTTACCACGACGCTTGTCGGGACTGATGCCGTTATGGGCATTCTTGCGCCACATGAGGTTGATGTCGGTAGCACCGTACCAGTTCTTGGCTGTCAATGTCACACCAGGACCGTTGTGAGTCTTCAGCAAGGCACTGTTAATCAAATAGTCAGCATCAACGATACACTTGGCCAAACCGCGTGCCATCTTACCATTATCTACCGAATACTTTATCTGTTCAGGATAGTACTCACACTTCACACGGCCATTGCCCCCTAAGTTGTCAATGAACACAACATCGGGAAACTCGCGGTGAATCTTGTTATAGATACTGTCAGTAATGGCACGACTCGGTTCGCAGACAATCACATCCTGCTGACGCACTCCACCGTCATTAACCAAACTGCGCACCAGAGCCAACGTCACGTAAGGTGACGAGTTGAGTTCGATGGTATCGCGATGTGTGATGGCATTGTTCATGTTGAGCTTGATAGCGATTGTTTCGCCTTTCTTATAACCTTTGTTCCCCTTGCCATGAGTCTTATTAAAATTCTTGAACAAGGCTTTCCAAGCAGCTTTGGGCGACTTGGCTCCGGCGACAGTCATCACCGCCTGACGTACCATCGCATCTGCTTTCTGCTGGTCGTTCCAACGACCTTCTACCCACAATCCGGTCTCTCCGTCCCATGTGGCTACACCCGGATTATGCACCCATGCCACACGACCGGGATGAATACCTTTAGCCTCACCTATCGGTTCATTGGGCTTTACAAACAAACGGGGCTGAGCTGTAGCAACCCATGCAGACAGCGCAAATGCTGCCATTAAACATAGTCTTTTCATAATTATGATGTCTTTTTTCTTTTTATTAAAGTTCATTCAGGCAAACACCTTCATTAAAATCACAATCGAAAATCCAATTTTTCAAGAGATAAAAGGAGTCAAAAGGAAATCGCATTACACGCCTTCTTTCTCCATTTATCTCCATCAAATCAGCTTATAAAACTTTATTTACTACTTATATTTTCCAAATTTACACTCTTTACGGACAACCGGCTTATCCAACAATTGGAAAGTTGTAGCTGGTCCGAGGTTGCGGTCACCCTTCCACGACGACACTTCCCACACGACACGTTCATCGGGCGTCAGTTCTATCATCTGAAGCGGAGCACGTGAAGGGTTGAAATTAGCCACATCAGCTTTGTTCCATTCGTTAAACCAATTGGTAATTACCATATTCCCGTTGGGCAAACGATAAGCCTTTTGCGGATTGTCCAAACCGAACTTTGTGGTATTGGTTTCCCAAACTACAGTGCCATCGCGTTTCACTTCCTTGACAGGACCTTTACGGCCGACCATCAGGATGTTTCCATTTTCCAATTCAGTTGCTGACCAAGGGCCAAAGAGACTCCAACGGTTGAGTTCCTTGCCTTTGGCATTGTACTCAGCCACAAAGCCCATAGCCATATTGGATACCAGCAAAGTACCCTTACTGGTCAAGCGGGCATTGCGAAACTGACCATGCACACTACCCTTCGGGTCGTAAGGAAGTTCAAACTCATGCACCGTCTTCTGCTTGGCTATATTCATCACCACCACCTTGGCAGGCTTGGCATTGAGCACATACACCACGTATTTTTCACCGATAGGCTGAATGGTATGTACTTCAGTACCTTTGGGTACTTCTGAACGCCAAAGTTCCTTTCCATCGACACCGATTTCTGCTATTCCGTACTGATCGGCAATCAGGATGTGACCATCATCCATAAGGACTGCATCACTGATTTCACCACGCCCCTTGGCATTGTCGTAGCGCCATACAATCTCACCGTTCTCAACCTTGAAGATGCGACGGTTTTTCGATTGGCCGGTGTACATAAAGTCGTATCGGCTCAAGTCACCCTGTTGCACATCGTTGTAAAGGTCGCGCACCTCTTTCTCTGTCAGTGCGGTATCATACATGCGCACATCGCTGATATGTGTTCCTTTCAGGTAAGAATCCCCCTTGAAGGGAGCTCGTCCCATCCAGTTGTAAACAGGAGCTTCCTTGGGGAAAGTTTTGGCCATAGTAAACATTCCGTTCAAGAAAGCCACCAGACGGCCATTCAGGAAAAGGCGACCTTCATCATCGTTTTGTGTATAGACAACGTACTGCCATTCGCCTTGTGCAGAAGGTTTGCCTATATCCATCAATGTCTCATTCTTCCATCCCCCCACAGAGTTTTCGGCCCGTTGTACATTCAGTTTGTAGGCATGGTATCGTCCTTCGGTCTGAGTATTGAGTTCCAACGTAGAGAATGCCCACAAGAAATAGCCTTGTCCCTTGAGCGAAGCTTCACTGTCCACCTTGTAACGCACAGCGATAGTGAACTGGCGCAACTGTTGCAACTTCTTTCCGACGGCTTCACCCATGTCGATATAGCCATTCTCGTTACCCAAATATACGGTACCGTCGCCAACTGCAGCACTTCCTTTCAATGTTCCATCAAAATGTGAAGCACTCTTATCGCGCACCACAGTTCCTTGGTCACCCAAAAAGTCGTAATGCAGGATTAAATTCTCTTGGGCCATAAGGCCCAATGAGAACAAAGACAATAATGAAATCAGTAGTCTTTTCATGTTTTTAATATGATGATTTTTAGTTAGTAAAGTCAAATACCAAACGGATATGGAAACCTTCGTCGCCCGGCTTGATGCGGATGTTATAAGGCTGGCTGTCAGGTCCCAGTTGTTCCAACGGTTTATAGCTCTGGATGGGCGGGATAGAGAGCAAGAAGGAGATGTCGCCTTCGGGGAAGCGCACCATACTACGTTCTTGCTTGCGGGGCTGTACGTCCAACAGACCACCCATCTCACCAGGAGTCTGGTCCACAGGTTCTTCAGGAGTAAACAGGCGGAGGTAAAGTCCCTCGTTCAAAGTGCTGACACGCCACGAAGCACCATCTTTTTCCTGCATCTTCATCCAACGGAGGTCACCGCGATACCCCTTGAACTCAGGATAGAGGGGAGGCGTGGTACTATTGTAATCGCCCGTCACCGTATTGTTGTAGGCCAATGACCAAAGGCCGAAATGCTGTCCCTTGAGACGGTTTTTCCACACACGATAAGGTCCGCGACCCACCCAGTGTACACTATCTACGCGTTCTTCGGGATAGGTGAAGGTAAGTCCTAATGTCCACTTGCTTTCATCGGTCAGGAAGGAGCCCATGCCATGACCACGTTCATCGTTGAGCACAACAGCATCCATGTGTAACAATCCATCGGGAGTCTGACGCCACTGGATACTGTCAATGCCACCCTTGTACCAGAAGGTATTGACCACCGTACCGTCAGCCAACGTACGCTGTCTATGCTTGGTCACTTCGGCTTTCATTCCTACGGGGAAGGGACCTACGAGGCTATCAACGGCAAACATACCGTTCTTATCGAAAGTGATGATACCAGGTTTGGCTGATGCAGACGCACTGATGGTCTGTTCATCGGCACGATGGATGGGCGCCGTCCAGTTGCACACCTCTTCTCCATTGTTATATGCGATGAGTTCCAACACATCACCCTTACGGAAATCAGCAGGCAAGTCGAAACGGGCATATCCGCTCTCGCCAGGGACAATGGCTGGCAACGCAACCCCACCCTCGGCAAGCACACTGCCCTCCAAATCTTTCACACGATACTTCATGCTACATTCAGAGAAGTCGGTAAACAGATAGCGGTTGGAGACAAGCACCCGTCCGTCAAACGAAAGAGTGATGTGCAAGCGATCGATGTAAATGGGGCTCCACACCTCACGAATGGTGTAGAAGCTGGCTTCAGGCTGACGATAGGGATCCATACAGCCATCGGGGCCATGGCCGCCATCACTGTCAAGGATGCAATCCTTGATGTTAAAGCCCTTTTGTCCGAAGACTTTCCCCTTGGACTTTCCGGTAGGCAAGTCGGTTCGACGAACAGCCTCGTCCACGTATGCCCAAATGAATCCACCGGCAAACAGAGGTGAGCGGGTCCAGTGGCTCCACATATCCTCCAAAGCGGCACCTTGTCCCTTGTCATACTTACCATGCAGGAACTCAGTGGGCATGAACACATTCTGTCCGTTTTGCATACGGTAGATACCTGTCTGATAAGCGGGATAATGGTGAGTATCCAATCCCTGGAAATCGCTCCATGGGTGAACCACCTTACGTTTCTGTATGTCCAGTTCGGCAAACAGATGGTCGATGGTACGGTTCCATCCGCCTTCATTACCATTGCTCCATATATATACACAAGGATGGTTCACATCGCGCATGATGAATTCCTTCACCATTCTGACAGCAGTCGTGTCGTCATAACGGGTCTGCCAACCGGCCAGTTCATCAAAGTAAAGCAAGCCGACAGAATCGCACACCTCCAGGAAATGGCGGTCACTGGGATAGTGACAACGCACAGCATTCATGTTCATCTGCTTCAGCAGTTTGGCATCCTGCAGGCTCATGGCCGGACTGAGTGCACGTCCCGTCTCGGGATTGAAGCAGTGGCGGTTGGTTCCCTTCACCACCAGTTTGGTACCATTCAGGTAGATGCCATCGTACTCACGGAACTCAATGGTGCGGAAGCCTATCTTCTGTGTCAGGCAGTGTCCGTCCTCGCCCAACGTGAAGGTGGCGGTGTAGAGATTGGGATGCTCGGGATCCCACGTCTTGGGATTGGGATACACCCAACAACCCTTCGCCTTGTCATAAGCCACTTTTTTACCATCGATAAAGAGCGATACAGGCTTGTCCGACGTAGCCTCCACATTGGCATAAATCTCACCATTGGCACGTGCGTCTATACTTACATGCGAAATATGCTCCTTAGGCAATACCTCTATATATACCGGACGGTAAATGCCACCAAATAGCCACCAGTCAGCACGACGCTCGGCAGAATTGACACTGGCATTGGCCGATTCCTTGCTGACGAGCACTTCCAGTTTCTGACGTTTTCCGGGCTTGATAAAAGGAGTCACATCATAAGAAAACTCCGTAAAGCCGCCCTGATGCACGGGGCCAACCTGTTGTCCGTCAATCCACACACGGGTGTCGGTCATCGAGCCCTCGAACACTAGTTTGTACACTTCTCCTTCAGGCATCTTGAAGGTGGTGCGATAACGTCCCGTCTCTGTGGAAGGCTTCAAGCCCTTTGTCTTATAAAAACGGCCATAGGTATATTCACCAAAGCCTTGCAATTCCCAACAACTGGGAACCTCAATCTTACGCCATTTGCCACTCTGTTGTCCGGCAGAGCAAAAGAAATCCCACGTACGGGTGTGCTCAGCATCGGTTCCACTCAGGTAAATACGCTGGGCTATGGTCTGTGCACTAACCAACATGGAGCACAGTGATACAACAAGGAAAGAAAAGTATCTATTCATGGTTTTAATGTTTTCAGCCATCAGTTAATCGGCAAGGCAAAAATACAAAGAGAAGGGGAAACAACAAAAAAAAATCCATTTCATCGGTGATTTTGCCGATTAAACATTGCTGATTGCCGATTTTTCAACCATTCAAAGACGAAAAAAAGAGGGTGTGCCGAAAATAAGATGCAGTCATTCATTCTCTCAGACGCGGATGACGCAACTGAAAACAGCCAAGAGAAAGAAAGAGATTGAGGTGATAGCCCTGCTTACCCTGAACCTGGAACTATGCTCCGTACTATCTAAAAAATGCGGCTTGAAAAATATTTTTTCCAAGCCGCGAAATTTATTTTCTCCCGTAGCAAAAGAGGTAAATGCAAGCCGCAGAAAAAAAAATCCAAGCCGCAAAATTTAAGGTTCCCCCTCTTTCACCTTATTGGAGGCAGAAGGAGGCATACCAAACTCTTTCTTGAATGCCTGACGGAAATTGCCAAGATTGTTGAAGCCGGTGAGCTGGGCCACTTCACCGACCGTGTGGCCACCCTGTTCTAACAACTGACGGCTCTTGCGCAACTTGACCTTACGGATAAATTCAGCAGCCGTACAACCGGTCAACGCCTTGACCTTGCGGTAAAAGGCGGAGTGACTCATGGCCATTTCCTGAGCAATGGAAGCGACATCCAATGACTCGCTCTGCAGATGTTCCTCCACATAGGTTGTAAGCCTGTTGATAAACTGACGGTCGGACGGAGACATCTCAATGGATACGGGGGCAACGGACTGCAACACGCGCTCGGTCTGCACCACTTCGTGACTCTTGTTCACATAAATCCGACGGATAAAGAACACCGCCAGCCCTACAATCAGCACACCATACACCAACAGCATGGGCCACCCCAAATACCAAGGAACAGGGAAACGGAACGGGAAAAGAGAAACGCCCACACGGTGAGAGACACCTTCAGGCTCGGGATTGATGACGGCCAGTCCATTGTAGGAACCGAAACAGAGACGCCCGTCGTGCAAGGCAAGACCAGAACCCTCGAAATACATGCCCTCGGGCAGGCCATCCTCGTAACTGTAGTTGATGAAGCGGTGATGCACTGTATCCCAAGCCGACACACCAATCTGAGTAGAAATCCACAACTGGCCGAAGCGGTCTTTCGCAATGGCCTCGATGCGGTCGCTGGCAAGTCCCTGCTGCTGGTCCAGAATCTGGAACTCATGCGGCCGGCGGGAATCGGGCACATAGATAAGCCCTCCTTGCGTACCAATCCACACGGCACGCCCATCAATATATATACATGAGATATTCTCGGACAACAATCCTTCTTGTGAACGTATCCGCGCCAACAGTCCGCCACGAGCATCCAGCACTGTCAGTCCGTCGCCAACCGTGCCTATCCACATGCAGCCATCGGCATCGAAACCTATGCAATGCACCAGTTGGCTATGCAGATGGCCACTGCGCAAAGAGTCACGCTCGAAACTGCCCCCCGGCGTGCGGGCATAAAGTCCCATCTCGGTAGCCGCCCAAAGAGTGCCGACTGAATCGCAGACAAAATGGTGCACATCAATGCCACGCGAAGCCAGCCGCAAGGGTGTGATTTGCCCCGTGGCAATGTCGTAATCTATGATACTGTGAAAAAGAAGTCCAATAAGCAGATGGCCGCGGTCGTCAAGATGCAGTGCTTTCACCCTTTTCCTGTCGCGTATGCCAGCCGGAGAGAAAATGTCAACTGTATCAATGATGGTACCATCGGGACGACAATACTGCAAACCTTTCATGCCGCCCATCCACAATCCGCCATCAGCATCCTGGATGAGGGCCGACACGGGAATGTAAGGTTCAGCAACAGGTGGCAGCGGACTCATGCGGAAAAAGGGTAAGGAGTTGTAGGCTACCCGCAAGCCACGTCCCTCCAGAAGGCTCCAGACATTCCCCTCGCTATCGGTCAGCGAAAGACTGGCGAGTGTGCCACCTTCCACCACCCCATCAGCAGCCAGACACAGATGAAAAACATCGCGCCCCGTAGCACTGGGAGACAAATAGCGCACCGGGATATCGGTCATTATCTCGCCCGTGGACAAACTGATGCGCGAAACGCCTCGTTCACGATGACCGACGTAGAGATGTCCCTTACCGTCATCCAGACCAGAACGGATCACGTCAGGCAGACCCGAGGTGAGCAACGTCGTAAGTTCTCCCTCGCGCCAATGCTGAATCATGCCACGATGGTGGAAAATCCACATACCACCGTCAGCAGCAGCACAGACACAAGCAACCATATCGCTCAACAACCCATCGGCCTGCACCAATGGATGGAACTCGCGTCGCGAACAATCGTACCGCGTGACACCACTCTGAAGCGTTGCCACCCACAGGGTATTGCTCGGCTCGTGATAAGCTAAGGAACTGATATTGCATCCCCCTAAACCCATCATGCGCTCGTCGTAGTGACGCGAACGGTCGCCTGTCAGGTGATAAAGTCCCTCTTCGGTGCCAACCCATAACAGGCCGTCGCCATCCTGCTCAATATCCCTGATGTTGGCATTCAGCAATCCTTCGCGCACGCCAACCAAACCCACTTGCCGATTATCGGAATGGGCACACAAAGGGAGGCATGCCGTCAGCATCGCCATCAACCACAAGAGGGGATCACCTATTCGGGATAGAACCTTCACTATCGCCATATCACTACATAGTTTTCTGATTCAGCCGCAAAGTTACTTTATTTTTCTGAATTGGGACACAGAGGACAGCCCAATCGTTTCATTTATTTTGCCAAACATACCCTGCATAACATCTATGCCACTTGCACATTGCCCCAATAAGGGGAAGCAGACCTGTTTTCAATCCAATATCTCATACCGCACCCAATCGAACATGGCCTTACCGCCTTCGCTTCCAGCAGCGTAGCAGAAGAGCGCAGGACGTACCCCCTTCCAGTGGCCGAAGCGCATGGAAAAGGAATCACCGATAGGAGTGAAAGCCTTGTCTGTATCAGCATAGGAATAAGAGAAACGATAGACATTGCGGAGGCCATCGAGATGAAGACGCAAGTAAATGGTTGTCTTGGTGATGAGTGACGAGTTTTGAACCGTTTGTCCACTCGTAGCTTGTAGCTCATTACCCGTAGCTTTCCTGAACTTGTCGCTGGCCGTGGCTTCATCCTCTCCGACATAGAGATAAAGTTTACCGTTCTCTTTCTTGATGCCCACTTGATGGTTGGTTCTACCCATGCAGGCAAGTCCGGCATGGTCGCCATCCTTCAAAGCTGACACATTCAGTCTGATGGTAAACTCACCGGTGTAGCCCATCGACTTCTGGGTGAGGGTGTTGCGTGCCTTCTTGAACGATTCACTGGGCAGGGCATGAAGGGTGAGGTAGCCTTTGCGCTCGGTGAGCGACCAGGCTCCGTCCACAGGATTGTGGTTGAACTGCCATTGGAGACCAAGGTCAGGAGTGTTGAACTCGTCGCTGGTGGCGGGTAACTCTATATTCGTAGCTCGTTGCTCATCACTCGTAGCTGTTTCACTTTTTGCCAGTTTCCATCCAGGCTTTCGCCAAGCGGACACCGGTTCGCCAATGCCGTTCATGTCCTGGTCAACGCCAATAACGGGCCATCCGTCGCGCCAATGCATGGGTTGCAGATGCACCACGCGGCCGATGGGGTTGAATTGTTGGAAATGGAGGAACCACCATTCGCCATCAGGTGTATCTACCATAGCCCCCTGATGAGGACCGTTGACGTTGGTCATACCCTGCTCAAGCACCACTTTCTTTTCGTAAGGGCCATAGATGTTGCGCGAGCGGAGCACCGTCTGCCAACCGCTTTCCACACCACCTTCGGGGATGGAGAGATAGTAGTAACCATCGCGTTTGTGAATCTTCGTCCCTTCGGCCACAGGGCCTGTGTAAACGGTGCGTCCTTCGTCGAGCAGACGTTTGCCATCGGGAGACATCTTGTGAATGATGATAGGACCCGCCCCATGTTTGCTACGGCCAAGGTAGGCTTGTCCGTCCTCATCCCAAAAGGGACAAGGGTCCTCCCACTTCTCCACTTTTTCGACAAGGTGAAGCGGCGACCATGGACCACGGGGGTCGGTGGCTTGTGTCATGAAAAGCCCTTCGTGGGGAGTACAGAAGAAAACCCAGAACTTTCCGTCGTGATAACGGATAGCCGGTGCCCACGAGCCTCCGGCATAGCGTTCATTCGTATCCCACTTGGGAAAGTCAAGGCGGTCATAGAGTTGGGCAATCAGTGTCCAGTTCACCAAGTCCGTCGATTCCAACACCTGCATACCCATGAAATGGAAATCTGATGCTACCATGTAGTACTTGTCGCCCACGCGGATAGCGTCGGGGTCGGAGTAGTCGGCATTCAAGATGGGGTTCACATACATGCCGTTCCCCTGGTCGCCCCATGCGGTCACAATCTTTGTGTCACCCTGTGCCATCAAGGCTGGATAGAGGAAAAGACTTAATAATAGGGTTGATATATTTCTTTTCATATAATGTTTAGTTATTTTCCACAAACCCGTCCATTATCACCGTGGGCGTACCCTTACTGTCAAAGGCTCCCAACTTATATTGCCGGGGATTACATTGGGGTTCCCAATAGAAGACACCACGACAACGGCCGTTCGTCTCGGTGCAGGCTTCACGAATGACGCGGGCAAGCTGGCGACGGCCTTCTTCCATCACTTCGGGATGACGTTCATCCACTTCATATCCCGTTTCTACAATCATCACATCGCAACCAAACTTCTCGCTCACACGACGGATATTGGCAATGCAATCAGTAATAATCTGCTCGGCCTGCAACGTAGAGTCACTTTGCATGGCCCAATAGGGGTAGAGCGACATGCCTATCATGTCGAACTTGCCACCATGCTTGAGCACGATTCCCAGATTGTGGTCATACAGTTCGGGCAGATGTCCGCGATCGAGATGAACAATAACGATGGCATTGGGGAAGACCTCTTTCACCGCATCGTATCCCGCACCAATGAATCCGGCATACTGTTCGGGATGAGTGTCGATGTGCCCCATTGAATAGGTGACAGTGGTATTACCCTTTTCATCCTTTATTTCCCATCCGTGTTCGTTGGTCTTCACATTCCACAGCATACCGTTTGCCGTCTCGTTGCCCACCTGCACCCAACGCGGTTCCACACCGTTTTCTTTCAGCAAAGTGAGTACCTCGATGGTGTGGTTACGCAGGTCCTGCTTCATCTCTTCAAACGAATGTCCCATCCATGCCTTGGGGACAGGTTGCTTGGCAGGGTCGGCCCACCAGTCGCTATAATGAAAATCTATCATCACGTCCATACCTAACTTCTTGGCACGCAAAGCCATGGCAAGCACCTCTTCCTTACCACACGAACCACCACGCGGATTGACCCACACACGAAGGCGCACAGCCGAAATCTGATAATCGTTCTTCAACAGTTCCAGACACTCGCGCTCGTTGCCCTTCGTATCATAAAACTTTTGTCCACGTGCCTCCTGGCCAGTAAGGAAACCAACGTCAGCACCTTTTACAAAATCATCCTTAATTGTCTCGGTTTGTGTTGCACAACTCATCAAAAGCAGGAGCAGGAGCAACGGAAGAAACATCTTTTTCATGGCTAAATTCTCCAAGTTAATGAAATTTAGGGCAAATGTAGTGATATTTATTGAATCTACGACACTTCTTTTCTTTGTTTTTTGATATAAACATCACCGTCTGAACAGTTAACTCCGTTCGTGACTGGAATTAACAGTCCAGACGATTAGTATCCGGCCAGACACCAATAAAAAAGAAAATCGGTGCACCCCACCGATATGGGATGCACCGATCTGATAGTTTATTTCTCGAAAGGGAGAGGCTTTATTACTCTACCTCGCTATAATCAAGCACGTTCTTGCGGTTGGCAAGGATGCGGTCATACTCTTCACGAGAACCAACGATAATCTTGTCGAACTCGCGCTGGCCGGTACCGGCAGGAATGAGGTGACCACAGATAACGTTCTCCTTCATACCTTCAAGACGATCGACCTTACCGTTGATGGCAGCATCGTTGAGCACCTTGGTAGTCTCCTGGAACGAAGCAGCCGACATGAATGAACTGGTCTGGAGAGCTGCACGTGTGATACCCTGAAGAATCTGGGTAGATGTGGCAGGCACAGCATCACGTACTTGAACGGGACGGAGGTCACGACGCTTCAGCATAGAGTTCTCGTCGCGTAACTTGCGGGCTGTCACAATCTGACCGGCATGGAGTGTCTCGCTGTCACCGGCATCGGTCACAACCTTCTTGCCCCAGATGCGATCGTTCTCCTCCATGAAGTCGAGCTTGTCAACCACCTGCTGCTCGAGGAAACGGGTATCGCCCGGCTCGTTGATTTCGACCTTACGCATCATCTGACGCACGATAATCTCGAAGTGCTTATCGTTAATCTTCACACCCTGCAGACGATATACGTCCTGAACCTCGTTCACAATATATTCCTGTACAGCAGTGGGACCCTTGATGGCCAAGATGTCGGCTGGAGTGATGGCACCATCAGAGAGCGGAGTTCCAGCACGAACGTAGTCGTTCTCCTGTACCAGAATCTGCTTGGAGAGGGCAACCAAGTACTTCTTCACGTCACCAGTCTTGGAAGTAACGATGATTTCACGATTACCACGCTTCACCTTACCCATAGTGATTTCACCATCAATTTCAGAAACCACAGCAGGGTTAGACGGATTACGGGCTTCGAACAACTCGGTAACACGGGGAAGACCTCCGGTGATATCACCAGCCTTACCGGCCACACGAGGAATCTTCACGATGATGTCACCCGACTTCACTGTCTGCTTGTCCTCAACCACTACGTGACCACCCACAGGGAGGTTGTAGGTACGGATAAGCTCGCCATCCTCAGTAAGGATGTGTGCAGAGGGCACCTTACCCTTGTCCTTAGACTCGGTGATGATAATTTCGCGGAGACCAGTAGCCTCGTCTGATTCAACCTTATAGGTTACACCTTCGATAACATTTTCAAATTCAACACGTCCGGTCACCTCTGTTACAATCACAGCATTGAACGGATCCCACTTGGCAATGAGAGTGCCCTTCTCTACCGTGTCGCCATCGTTGACATACAGTTTAGAACCATAGGGGACAAGCTGGGTAGAGATGATAATACCTGTATTGACATCAATGAAACGGACTTCGGCCAAACGACCCACTACAACCTTAACGGCTTCACCGGTTTCCTCTACACTGTCAACAGTACGAAGTTCATCGAATTCGAGACGGGCATTGTGCTTAGCCACAATAGTTGCGTTGGCTGCAATGTTGGCAGCCGTACCACCGGCGTGGAATGTACGGAGGGTCAACTGTGTTCCCGGCTCACCGATAGACTGGGCAGCGATAACGCCGACAGCCTCACCCTTCTGCACCATCTTGCTGGTAGCCAAGTTGCGGCCATAACACTTCATGCAGACACCCTTCTTGCTCTCGCAAGTGAGCACTGAGCGGATTTCAACGCTTTCGATGGGAGAATCCTCAATCTTCTGTGCAATCTCTTCAGTGATTTCCTCACCACCGGCAACAATCAGTTCACCAGTTGTAGGATGTACAATATCGTGTACGGATACACGTCCCAAGATACGTTCAGACAGAGAGGCAATCACCTCATCGTTGTTCTTCAACGCTGTACAAACAAGTCCACGGAGTGTACCACAGTCTTCTTCATTAATAATCACGTCGTGAGAAACGTCCACCAAACGACGAGTCAGATAACCGGCATCAGCTGTCTTCAAAGCGGTATCGGCAAGACCCTTACGGGCACCGTGAGTGGAGATAAAGTACTCAAGCACGCTCAAACCTTCCTTGAAGTTAGAAAGAATCGGGTTCTCGATAATCTGTGCACCTTCAGCACCCGCCTTCTGAGGCTTGGCCATCAAACCACGCATACCAGAGAGCTGACGAATCTGTTCCTTAGAACCACGGGCACCAGAATCCAACATCATGTACACGGCATTGAAGCCCTGGTCGTCAGAAGAAATAGTCTTCATCAAAACGTTAGAAAGGTCGTTGTTGACGTGTGTCCATGTATCGATAACCTGATTGTAACGCTCGTTGTCGGTAATGAAACCCATGTTATAGTTCATGGTGATCTGCTCGATTTCCTCGTTACCACGCTTAACCAGTTCTTCTTTCTCCTTCGGAATGATGATATCATCCAAGTTGAATGACAAACCACCTTCAAAGGCCATCTGGTAACCAAGATTCTTGATACCGTCAAGGAACTCAGCCGCACGAGCTACACCGACAATCTTGATAACGTCGCTGATGATGTCGCGCAAAGACTTCTTAGAGATAACAGTATTGACGAATCCGGCTTCAACGGGTACGATTTCATTGACAATGACACGACCAACAGAGGTTTCGCGCATCACTTTCTGAATCTTGCCATCTACAAGGTCATCCACCAGCACCTTTACCGGAGCATGAATGTCAACCTTACCTTCGTTGTAGGCAATCAAAGCCTCTTCAGGACCGTAGAAAGTGAGACCTTCACCCTTAGCACCCTTACGCAACTTGGTAATGTAGTACAAACCGAGTACCATATCCTGCGAAGGAACGGTGATAGGAGCACCATTGGCGGGATTCAAAATATTGTGTGACTGGAGCATCAACATCTGTGCTTCCAGAATTGCTTCGTTGCTCAAAGGCAAGTGAACAGCCATCTGGTCACCGTCGAAGTCCGCATTGAACGCAGTACATGCCAACGGGTGGAGCTGGATAGCCTTACCCTCAATCATCTTGGGCTGGAACGCCTGAATACCCAAACGGTGCAATGTCGGCGCACGGTTGAGCAATACGGGGTGACCCTTCATTACATGTTCAAGAATGTCGAAAATAACGGGCTCTTTACGATCCACAATCTTCTTGGCACTCTTCACAGTCTTCACGATACCACGCTCGATGAGCTTGCGGATAATGAACGGCTTATACAATTCAGCAGCCATCAATTTCGGCAAACCGCACTCACCCATCTTCAATTCGGGACCAACAACGATAACCGAACGGGCTGAATAGTCAACACGCTTACCGAGAAGGTTCTGACGGAAACGTCCCTGCTTACCCTTCAATGAATCAGAAAGAGACTTCAACGGACGGTTGGCATCAGACTTCACCGCACTGCTCTTGCGAGAGTTATCGAAAAGTGAATCAACAGCCTCCTGCAACATACGCTTCTCGTTACGAAGAATCACTTCAGGAGCTTTGATTTCAATCAAACGCTTCAAACGATTGTTACGGATGATGACACGACGATAAAGGTCGTTCAAATCGGATGTAGCAAAACGTCCACCATCCAGAGGCACCAACGGACGAAGGTCAGGAGGGGTCACGGGAACAATGCGGACAATCATCCACTCGGGCTTGTTGCGTCCACGAGATGAACGGAAAGACTCTACTACCTGCAGACGCTTCAAAGCTTCGTTCTTACGCTGCTGAGAAGAATCATTGCCAGCCTTGTCGCGCAATTCATAAGAAAGTGCATCCAAGTCGAGACGGGTCAAGAGATCGTAGATTGCCTCGGCACCCATCTTGGCAATAAACTTGTTGGGATCTGTATCTTCCAAATTCTGATTATCTGCGGGCAGAGAATCAATAATATCAAGATATTCCTCTTCAGACAACAAGTCGTAGGTATTGATTTCTCCCTCCTTGATACCAGGCTGAACGACGATGTAGCGTTCATAATAGATAACCATATCCAACTTCTTGCTGGGAACACCCAACAGATAACCTATCTTATTGGGAAGTGAACGGAAGTACCAGATATGAGCAACAGGCACAACCAATTGAATGTGTCCCATACGCTCGCGACGTACTTTCTTCTCCGTAACTTCCACACCACAACGGTCGCAGACGATACCTTTGTAACGGATACGCTTGTACTTACCGCAATGGCACTCATAATCCTTTACGGGACCGAAGATTCGCTCGCAGAACAAACCGTCACGCTCGGGCTTGTATGTACGATAGTTGATGGTTTCAGGCTTCAACACCTCACCACTGGAGTTTTCCAATATCTCCTCGGGGGAAGCCAAACCAATCGAAATCTTCGTAAAGTTACTCTTTATCTTTGAATCTTTTCTAAAAGCCATAATCTTATTATTTTTAGTTAACGAGTGTACGAGTTGACAAGTTGACGAGGCCTTCCAGCTCAGTTTCCTTATCCGGGGCCTGGTCCACTTGTCCACTTGTCCCCTTGTCAACTCATATATTGTAAAGAGTTGTATGATTAATCCAATGTGACGCTCAATCCCAAGCCTCTCAATTCGTGCAACAACACATTGAGTGATTCAGGAATTCCCGGCGTAGGCATGGGTTCTCCCTTAACGATAGCTTCGTATGCCTTAGAACGTCCGACCACATCATCAGATTTAATGGTCAGAATCTCCTGCAATACATGAGCGGCACCGAAGGCTTCGAGTGCCCAAACCTCCATCTCTCCGAAACGCTGGCCACCGAATTGGGCTTTACCACCCAAAGGTTGCTGAGTAATCAGTGAGTACGGACCGATAGAACGGGCATGCATCTTGTCCTCAACCATGTGACCAAGTTTCAACATATAAGTCACACCTACGGTTGCAGGTTGGTCAAACTGCTGACCTGTACCACCATCGTACAAGAATGTCTTACCGAAACGGGGCAATCCAGCTTTATCTGTCCATTCGCAAAGGTCATCCAACGATGCACCGTCGAAGATAGGTGTAGCAAATTTCACACCCAACTTGGCACCTGCAGCACCCAATACAGCTTCGAAAATCTGACCGAGGTTCATACGTGAAGGCACACCCAACGGGTTCAACACAATATCAACAGGAGTACCATCAGCAAGGAAAGGCATATCCTCTTGACGGACAACGCGTGATACAATACCCTTGTTACCATGGCGACCTGCCATCTTATCACCCACACCAATCTTACGTTTCTTGGCAATATAGACTTTGGCCATCTGGATGATTCCTGAAGGCAATTCATCACCGATAGTAATCGCAAACTTCTTACGCTTCAGTTCGGCATCCAATTCCTTATATTTCTTCAGGAAGTTGATTACCAAATCGTGAATCATTTCATTCTTATGGGTATCGGCAGTCCACTTGCTCAATTGGATAGTGGTGTAGTCCAACATCACCAAATCCTTCTTTGTGAACTTGGCACCCTTAGGAATAACATCGGTTCCCAAGTAATCCTTCACACCCTGTGAAGTCTTTCCATCGGTCAACACCATCAACTTATCAACCAAGATGTTCTTCAAAGCTTGGAACTTGGTTTCAAACTCTTCATCAATCTTCGGCATCAAAGCCTTATCGGCCAATTTTGAACTACGAGTCTTGATTGCACGAGAGAACAGACGCTTGCCAATCACAACACCACTCAACGATGGAGAAGCCTTCAATGAAGCATCTTTCACATCACCGGCCTTGTCACCAAAGATTGCACGCAACAGTTTTTCTTCAGGTGAAGGATCTGATTCTCCCTTCGGAGTAATCTTACCGATAAGAATATCTCCCGGCTGCACACGAGCACCGATACGAATGATTCCGTTTTCATCCAAATCCTTTGTAGCTTCTTCGCTTACGTTAGGAATATCAGACGTCAACTCCTCCATTCCACGTTTTGTTTCACGAACTTCCAAAGAAAGTTCTTCTACATGGATTGAAGTAAGCAAATCTTCACGGACAACACGCTCGTTAAGTACAATGGCATCCTCATAGTTATATCCCTTCCAAGGCATGTAAGCAACCAACAAGTTCTTACCCAAAGCCAACTCACCAGCTTCTGTTGAATAACCTTCAGTAAGAATATCGCCAGCTTTCACACGCTGTCCCTTCTCACAAATAGGACGAAGGTCAATTGTCATATTCTGGTTCGTACGACGGAACTTAGGAATATCATATTCTTTCAAAGCAGGCTCAAAGCTTACAAAATCCTCATCCTCTGTACGGTCATACAAAATGCGGATAGTTGTAGCATCTACATATTCAATCGTACCATCTCCTTCGGCCGTAATCTGAGTACGCGAATTTTCACATACCTGACGCTCAATACCCGTACCGACAATAGGAGCCTCTGTACGCAACAAAGGAACGGCCTGACGCATCATGTTTGATCCCATCAATGCACGGTGGGCATCATCATGCTCCAAGAAAGGAATCAAAGAAGCTGCAATAGAGGCAATCTGCTGAGGAGCCACGTCCATCAAATCCACACGAGTAGGTTCTACTACAGGATAATCTGCATCCTGACGAGACTTGACCTTAGTACGGATAAAAGTACCATTATCGTTCAACGGAGCATTACCCTGACCGATAATTTTACTTTCTTCTTCCTCGGCTGTCAGATATACAACTTCATCATTATTCAAATTCACAACTCCATCTTTCACTTCACGATACGGAGTTTCAATGAAGCCCAAATCGTTAATCTTTGCATATACACACAAAGAAGAAATCAAACCGATGTTCGGACCCTCAGGAGACTCAATCGGACAAAGACGTCCATAGTGTGTATAGTGTACGTCACGCACCTCAAAACCGGCACGTTCACGTGACAAACCACCAGGACCAAGTGCAGAAAGACGACGTTTGTGAGTAACCTCAGCCAACGGATTCGTCTGATCCATAAACTGAGACAAAGCATTCGTTCCGAAGAAAGAATTGATTACTGAAGAGATAGTCTTGGCATTAATCAAATCAGTCGGAGTGAACACTTCATTATCACGCACGTTCATACGCTCACGAATAGTACGTGACATACGAGCCAAACCGATAGCGAACTGGTTAGAGAGTTGCTCACCCACGGTACGCACACGACGGTTGCTCAAATGGTCGATATCATCTACTACTGCTTTCGAGTTAATCAACTCAATCAGGTACTTGATGATTTCGATAATATCTTCTTTAGTCAGCACCTTTACAGACATATCAGTCGTAAGGCCTAACTTCTTATTAATTCTATAACGACCTACATCGCCCAAATCGTATCTCTTTTCTGAAAAGAACAGGTTGTTGATTACCTCACGGGCACTGGCATCATCAGCAGGGTCCGCATTACGCAATTGACGATAAATATATAATACAGCCTCCTTCTCAGAGTTACTGGGGTCTTTCTGTAAGGTGTTAAATATGATGGAATAATCTGACTGATTGGCTCCTTCACGATGAATCAATACATGCTGAACACCAGATGCAATAATCTCATCAATATATTCTTCTTCCAGCGGAGTTTCACGGTCAATGATTACTTCATTACGCTCAATAGAAACTACTTCTCCGGTATCTTCATCCACAAAGTCTTCAACCCATGTTTTCAACACACGAGCTGCCAGCTTACGACCTACATACTTCTGCAAAGTCGTCCGGTTTACCTTCACCTCTTCTGCCAAATTGAAGATTTCCAAGATATCCTTGTCATTCTCAAATCCGATAGCTCTCAACAGAGTTGTCACGGGCAATTTCTTCTTACGGTCAATGTAAGCATACATCACGTTATTGATATCCGTGGCAAACTCAATCCATGACCCCTTAAAA
This sequence comes from Bacteroidaceae bacterium, assembly GCA_017521285.1. Lineage (GTDB taxonomy): Bacteria > Bacteroidota > Bacteroidia > Bacteroidales > Bacteroidaceae > Phocaeicola_A. The sequence continues at coordinate 26,516 of JAFXDG010000133.1, forward strand.
GGAATGATACGGGCAGAATAGAGTTGGGTACCATTGGCATGAATGCTTTGTCCGAAGAATACACCCGGTGAACGATGCAACTGAGACACAACCACACGCTCGGCACCATTAATAATAAAGGTACCGTTATTGGTCATATACGGAATGGGACCTAAGAAAACATCCTGAATAACTGTATCAAAATCCTCATGATCAGGGTCTGTACAGTAGAGCTTCAGTTTGGCTTTCAAAGGTACACTATAGGTCAATCCACGCTCCAAACAATCTTCTATTGTATAACGAGGCGGATCAATATAATAATCGAGAAACTCAAGAACGAAATTATTTCTTGTATCAGCGATGGGGAAGTTTTCCGCAAACACTTTGTACAAGCCATCGTTCTTACGCTTTTCGGGCGGAGTGTCCAGCTGTAAAAAGTCTTGGAATGATTTCAATTGTACTTCCAAGAAGTCCGGATAAGGCATCGGATTCTTGATAGTCGCAAAATTAACTCTTTGATTTACAGTAGTTGAAGACATCTGTTAATGAAATTTGAGAAGAACTTAAAATTAATATAGACACAAAAAGGTTAAGAACCCTCCATTTTGAGGGTTCCTAACCGTATAACCTGGAAACCAGGCGTTTATTACTTAAGTTCTACTTCAGCTCCAGCCTCTTCGAGAGTCTTCTTCAAAGATTCAGCTTCGTCCTTAGCAAGACCTTCCTTAACTACGCTGGGAGCACCGTCAACCATGTCCTTAGCTTCCTTCAAGCCAAGACCACAAGCCTCCTTAACGGCCTTAACTACCTGCAACTTAGCTGCACCAGCGCTCTTCAATACTACGTCGAAAGAAGTCTTTTCTTCAACAGCAGCTGCACC
>JAFXDG010000134.1 GCA_017521285.1 Bacteroidaceae bacterium
GGTGTCCACACGCGGATAGGTGGTTATCTTCTTCTCGTAGAGCGATTGGATGAGGCGGAGCGTGTCGTCGGCCGAGTAGCCGAACTTCTTGTTGCACTCCACCTGCAGGGAGGTCAGGTCGAACAGGCGTGGCGGAGCTTCAGTGCCCTTCTTGGCCGACACGTCGGTGACGGTGAAGGGATGGGGAGACCCACCCCAACCCTCCCTGTCAGGGAGGGGGTTTTGGGCATTTGGTAGTCCTCCCTCACAGGGAGGATTTAGGAGGGTCTGTAACGCCTTCAATCCCTCCTCCTTCGAGGTGAATTTTCCTTTCGTGGCCGAGAAGGTGGTGTCTCTATATACCGTCTTCAACTCCCAATACGGCTCGGGCTTGAAGTTCTCTATCTCCAGTTGGCGATTGACGATAAGGGCAAGGGTGGGTGTCTGCACACGTCCGATAGAGAGAACCTGGCGGTTTTGCCCGTACTTCAGTGTGTAGAGGCGCGTGGCATTCATGCCGAGGAGCCAGTCGCCGATGGCGCGGCTGAGGCCTGCTTCGTACAGGGGTTGCTTCTCGCTTTGGTCAATCAGGTTGTTGAATCCCTCGCGGATGCTCTCCTCGGTGAGCGACGAAATCCAAAGGCGCTTCACCGGGCATTTGGCGCCCGCCTTCTGCATCACCCATCGTTGGATGAGCTCTCCCTCCTGGCCGGCATCGCCGCAATTGATGATGCCGTCGGCCTTTTCCATCAGTTGCTGGATGACCTTGAATTGCTTCTCAATGCCCGGGTCGGCTATCAGCTTGATACCGAAGCGTGGGGGAATCATGGGCAGGCTTCCCAGGCTCCAACTCTTCCAGGCAGGGGTGTATTCGTGCGGTTCTTTCAGTGTACAGAGGTGTCCGAAAGTCCAGGTCACTTGGTACCCGTTACCCTCGATGTAGCCTTCGTGTCGGTTTCGTGCACCGAGCACATCGGCTATTTCCTTTGCCACACTGGGCTTTTCGGCTATACAGACAATCATTTTTTTCGTCGTTTCTTTTCAAAGTGAAGTGCGAAGATACGGCAAACTTGGGGGAGCACCAAATTATTTCTTGATTTTTTTGCTGGGAGACGTTTGCAGATGGCTCGGCCTTTGCCTTTTTTTGTCCGAATGCGTAGAGCAAAAATTGAAATGTAGCACCGAAAAATCAGTTTGAGTCCGGATGAAACTTTAATCACCAGTGATGATTATGTGATTAGTACTGGTGATTATATGATTAGCACTGATGATTATATAATCAGCACTGTTGATTAAAGTTTTGACTAATGGAAAACAGAGAAAAGCAAGGGGCAAACTAAAAAAAGAGCAAAGCAAATCGACTTTTTGCCGATTCCTTTGCTCTTTTTGCGGGAAGGTTGTATTTTTGCGGCTTTCAATGAAACGGTCTGTTTGGCCATTATGCTATTAATATAAGGTAAAGGAAAGATGATACACATCCAATGTTCGGAAGAGATAAAGCAAGCGTGCCCGGAGTTCAGGGGAATGGCGCTTGAGGCTATGGTGACGAATACGTCGTATAGCGACGAATTGTGGCAGGAGATTGAGCGGTTCACTATGGAGTACAGAGAGAAATATACGGTTGACTCCATCAAGGAAATGCCTTCCATACAGGCAACACGCACGGCTTACAAGCGGTGTGGAAAGGATCCGAGCCGTTATCGTCCGTCGGGTGAAGCGCTCTGTCGCCGTCTTTTGCGAGGGCTTGAACTTTACAAGGTTGATACGGTGGTTGATTTGATAAACCTTGTCTCCATAGCTTCGGGATACTCCATCGGTGGATTTGATGCGGACAAGTTTGAAGGTGACACACTGACCCTTGGCATTGGTCGTGCGGGTGAACCGTACGAGGGTATCGGTCGTGGAGAGTTGAACATTGAAGGAATGCCTGTCTATCGCGATGCGGTGGGCGGTGTGGGTACTCCCACAAGTGACAATGAACGTACGAAACTCTCCCTCGAAACTACGCACCTGTTGGCCATCGTAAACGGATACGATGGCGACACGGCTCATCTGCAAGAGACGATTGACTACATGAAATCTCTCTTGGAGAAGTATGCGGATGGAAGAGAGTTTGTGAATTATAAATTCTGAATGGAGCTTTTTTCATAATTCAGAATTTATAATTCACAGATTCATGATATTCATAATTTGAACAAAATCTCTTCCATCGCCTTTCTGCTTTTTTCTTTGGCTTCGTCGGCCGGATAGCCGAGAGGGATAAGGGCGATGGGCTCAATATGTTCGGGCAAATCGAAGAGACTTTTGCACAGGGCGGCATCGAAGGCGCACACCCAGCAGGTGCCAAGTCCTTGTTCGGTAGCGGCCAAGCAGAGGTGTTCGACGGCTATGCTGATGTCCACGTCAGCATGGTCTTTCCCTTCGTGGCGGCGCTTCCATGATTGGGTGTGGTCGGCGCAAGCCATGATGTAGAGCGGTGCAGTGGCGAACCATTCGCGCGTATAGCATTGGCAGAGTTTGCTCTTTGCTTCGTCACTCTCTACAAGGTAGAATTTCCACGGTTGGAAGTTTACGGCCGAGGGAGCCAAGCGTACACACTCCATGATGTAATCCAACTTTTCTTTTTCTATCGCTTGGTTGGTGTAGCTACGCACTGAGTAGCGGGCTTTTACGAGGTCGAGAAAGGTGGACTCTCCCCCTTGCCCCTCCCTGTGAGGGAGGGGAGTAGATAGAGAAGATTCCTTATTGACTTTTGTAACCATAAGTTTACTGATTTAGTACAGGATTGTTTATAGAGATTGTTAATGAGAGAATTTATTGAGGTTGTGTCAAAATGATGTCATTTCATTTTTCAGACGCAGATGACGCGGATAACGCAGATAAATTATAACCGTTTGAGTATAATAATTAAAAAATCCGCGTCATCTGCGTCTAAAAAGTTAATTATGACACACCTCCCAAGGGGAGAGTCTCCTATTTTCCTTGTTCCTTAATGAATCCTTTGCGGTAGGCAACGAGCAGGCGCTTGAGGTCGGTGATCTGCTTGGCCAAGGAGCGCCCTTCGTCGGTGTCGCGCACCATTACACGTTGCTGGCTCAACTCAACGAGCAGGGTGGTCGATTTGATGTCCTGCCCCTCTTCGATGGCCTTTTGTGTAGAGGTGAAAGGCTCGTGTTGGACGAGCTGCATACCGCGTGAATGGTAAACGAGGGTGTATCCGGCAATACCCGTTTCCGGTTGGTAGGCTTTGCTGAATCCTCCATCGATGACCAATAGTTTGCCATTGGCTTTGATGGGGTTTTCGCCTTTCAGCGTCTTTACGGGCACGTGTCCGTTGATGATATGGCGATGGCGGCCCTCTACGCCAAATTCGTCGAGCAGCATGTCGCACACCTTTTCGTCGTTGCGCAGGGTGTAATAGTAGCCCTTTGTCTCCTTATGCAACGTCTTGTCCTTGATGAAGTAACGCTCGAAGGTGGACATCTTGTCCTTGTCGAAGGGGGCGGCGTCCTTGCCACACCACAAGTACCACATGTAGTCGCGGGCAAAGAGGCGCTCTTCGGATGCGGTGTCTTCGTTGAAGGCCGAGCGGATGAGGCGTCCGACCTTCTCCAACATGGCTTTTCCTTTGTAGTATTTCCCGTCGATGAGCACGTCTTTCAGCGACCCGTCGGCATTGAGGGGGACAGAAGCGTGGAAGAGCAGGTTGGAGTTGCATACGTTGTACATGCATCCGTTCTTCAGCATACAGCGCATGTGCTTCTTCAGCTTTTCGCTGGTGACGAATGAGTGGTGAATCTTCTGCATGATTTCTTCCTCTTCAGCGCTGAGGCGGTAGGGGTCCTTCGGGTCGATGGTGGGGAAGAAGGTGTCGTTCATTTCGTACTCTTTGCCATCGAGTACAAATACTCCCCGGTCGAAATCGATGTGATGCAGCATCAGACGGTCGTTCATGTCGAAGTCCGGCCGGCGATTGATGATGGCGGCCTCCAACTTGAACTGTATGATGCTGATAGCCTTGTGCATCTGCGCCATCAGTCGGCGTGTCTTGGCATTGTGCGTCGTGTCGTTTTCGTCAATCTTGGGACCAAAGAGCGTGCACGGGTCATCGGCATACGTTTCCATGGCGAAGGTGGCCAAGGGGAGGAGGTTGATGCCGTACCCGTCCTCCAGGGTAGCCAAGTTTCCATAGCGCATACAGAGGCGCAACACGTTGGCCATGCTGGCATCGTTTCCGGCGGCGGCTCCCATCCAGAGGATGTCGTGGTTTCCCCATTGGATATCGAAGTGGTGATAGTCGCACAGGGTGTCCATGATGATGTGTGCTCCCGGGCCTCGGTCGTAGATGTCGCCCACAATGTGGAGACGGTCGATAGTCAGTTGCTGGATGAGGTTGCACAAGGCGATGATGAAGTCATCGGCCCGTCGTGTCTCGATGATGGAGCTGATGATGACGTTGATGTAGGCCGCCTTGTTGGGCTCTACGGATGATTCGTGCATCAGCTCCTGAATGATGTAGGCAAACTCCTGGGGCAGGGCCTTATGAACCTTGGAGCGGGTGTATTTGGATGATACATTCTGACACACGCGCACCAATTGGTTCAGCGTCGTCATGTACCAGTCCTCCAAGTCCTTTTCGCGATTCTTGACCAGTTGCAACTTTTGCTCGGGGTAATAGATGAGCGTACACAACTCCTTTTTCTCCGATTCGCGCAGGGTGTTGCCGAATATTTCGTTCACTTTCCGCTTGACCGAGCCACTGGCATTGCGAAGCACGTGTTGGAAAGCCTCGTGTTCGCCGTGCAGGTCGGCCAGGAAGTGTTCGGTTCCTTTGGGCAGGTTCAGGATGGCTTGCAAGTTGATGATTTCCGTACTTGCATCAGCAATGGTGGGATAGCGGTGCGCCAGCAATTGCAGGTAGCGCATGTCCTCCTGTATCTCTTCAGCGGTGATATTATTATAGGTATTCATGCTTTAGATTTTCTTTTCGACCTACAAAGGTAGGAATTTACCTTTGAATGACCATGAAAAATGGACAGATTTAATAGAAATGTAACAAAAAAGCAGTTACCCTTGCGAGTAACTGCTCTGCTTTTTGGTAGCGCCTACGGGAATCGAACCCGTGTTCCATGCGTGAGAGGCATGTGTCCTAGCCGCTAGACGAAAGCGCCGTCTGCATATTGAAGAAA
>JAFXDG010000135.1 GCA_017521285.1 Bacteroidaceae bacterium
CCTTGTCATCGCGAGATTACCAATGCAAGCCGCGAGGGTAGTACCGTTTTCCAACCTGGCGACCAAGTCAAGATTCAGTACAGCGGACTGCATCACCCTGCCAACAAACTGGCCGGAATATACAACATGTCGGCTTATGTGACATACAACAACATCCCCAATGGTTCGTCGCTTATCCTCGGTGCAGGTCAATATACCTTCGGGTCTGCCCCCTCTGCCCAAGCAGTAACGATAGACATCCCGGCAGACTATGACGCTTCGACCTCTACCGAACTGGTGATGGACCAAGGTGTCATACAGGTAAATGGCTTTGGTGACCCCATTGGTGCACATCGCGACATAAACAAGAACCTTGGACGCTCTCCGAACTTTACCGCCATTGCCCACAAGACCTATTTCGGCCAATTGCCCGAAGTGCGTATTCCCATCTCACCAATCAAGAAATTCATTCTGAAATTGGAATCAAATGTTGACAGTGTCGAATACACCATTACTGTCGACGGCGACACATTGCGACCCAACGAGGAAGGCATATATGCTGCCACGTATGGAATCTATATGATTAAAGCATCCAAACCAGACTATCGTTGTTACCGCACTACGCTGACCATTGGTGACGATGCCGAGGGTGAACAGACCTGTATCGTAGAGATGGTGAAGGCCGGCGAGAATGGATGGGATGGAATCACACTCACCGAACCCAAATACGAGAACGATGTATATCAAATCAGCAATGGTGCAGAACTGGCCTGGTTTGCTGCAAAAGTGAATGATGGCGACTATACCATATCTGCCAAACTTGTAAACGACATTGACCTTTGCAACTATGATTGGACTCCTATCGGTGGTGACAAATCAAACAAAGCCTACCAAGGAACATTTGATGGAGATGGATATACTATTGATGGCCTCTACATCAATAATGCGAAAACCTACCAGGGGCTTTTCGGCTACACAACAAACAGTCATATCAGCGGTGTAACTGTTGATGGCGAAATAAATGCGAAACAGTATGTGGCAGGTGTCGTGGCCTACATGGGGGCGAAGACTTATGTAGACCGTTGCGTCAATAAGGCTACTGTGTCTGGTACATCAACCTACGTAGGTGGTATTACTGGTTCTGTGTCACAAGCAACGGCAGAACTTACCAATTCATACAATCTTGGCGATATTACAGGAACGAGCAACTGTGGTGGTATTGCTGGTTACAACCATAAGAACGCTATCATCGTAAACGTATTCAGTTTAGGTACGGCTACAGGTACTAAAGTGGCAGCTTGCATAGGTGGAACAACGACAAAGGATAAAGCCCTGAACATCTTTGCCACACAAGAATATGACATCATCGAGGGACAGACAACCGTGACCGACGACCAAATGGCATCAGGCGAAGTGGCCTACCTCTTGGGTGAAGCCTTCGGCCAGCAGATAGGTACCGATACACATCCCGTGCTCGGCGGTGCACGTGTCTTCAAGGTTACTTATACCACCAATCTTTCAGAGGAAACAGATTCTCTCTACACCAACGGTACATTGCTACAACTTGAGGGTGTTGACGGTCATCAGACCATTTGGAGAACTTCTCCCGATGGCGAAGAAGTGACAGAGATTACTACAGACAGTACGCTCTACGTGGAATATCAAAAAATCACATACGCCATCACCTACGTTGTTGACGGTGAGGTGTATGCCACCGACAGCATTGAGTATGGTGTAGCCTTCACATTAAGGGACGAACCCGTCAAGGAAGGTTACACCTTCGGCGGATGGAGCGAAATTCCCGAAACAATGCCTGCTACCAATGTAACCGTCAATGGAGCATTCACCGTAAACCGTTATGCATTGATTTACATGGTTGATGGGGAAGTGTATGCCACCGACAGCATTGAGTATGGCGCAGCCATCATTTTAAGGGACGAACCCGTCAAAGAAGGATATACCTTCAGCGGATGGAGCGAAATACCCGAAACAATGCCTGCTGCCGATGTCACCGTCAATGGAGCATTCACTATAAACCGTTATGCATTGGTTTACATGATTGATGGTGAAGTGTATGCCACCGACAGCATTGAGTATGGCGCAACCATCACTTTACGAGAAGAACCCGTCAAGGAAGGATACACTTTCAGTGGATGGAGTGAAGTTCCTGAAACGATGCCTGCTGCCGATGTAACCGTCAATGGAGGCTATGTTAGTGGAATCAACAACATTACAACTGACAGCCAGCTTGTCGATGTATATACTCTTGATGGAATCTTAGTCAAGAAAGATATAGATATTAAAGCACTGAGTGAAGAACTCTCTACAGGTATTTATATTATCAACGGCAAGAAGTGTTGGGTGAAATAAAACCCTTGTATCGATACCAATCATACCTCGATAAGAATGTCATTCTTTCATAGGTAAGATTACTATTCTTCCCGCAAAAACAAAGATGCGGATGTTGGAGCCTCAACATCCGCATCTTTCGCGTTTAACATACGGTTCTTCTGACATCAACAAACTGACATGCATTGTCTGGTTATGTATTGTTTTTTTCGTATATTAACGTGAGTTCAAATTAGTCCGATTTTCAGTAGCAAGCCATCATACATGGAGGCTATTGGAAGAAATCCATCATCAGGAAGTCGCAGATATGCACACATTGTATGCCATCGTACGAACCGGTAATCAAATCGTCGGTCGTGACGATATACTTAGGATAATTGTCACTGATGTTCTTCAAAGCTGACAGTTCGCGATCCATCGTCGTGGAAGAGTCTGCCCGATAGCAGACCTGAACATACATACGCCTATCCTGCTTCTCGGCCACAAAATCCACTTCTGCATCACCAATCTTACCTACATACACATAAAAACCCTGGCGACGCAACTCCGTGAACACAAGATTCTCAAGCATCCCTGCAATCATGTTCGGACGGTATCCCTGCAGGGCATGAAGCAGAGAAATGTCCATCAGGAAGAATTTCTCGTTGGTTTGCAACAGTTCCTTCCCTTTAAGGTCGTAGCGCGGAGCACGTTGGAGGATGAAAGAGGCTTGCAAGCCAGCCAAGTAATTGTAAAGGGTCTCATGGTCAAGACGACGCTGCTGGCTCTTCAGATATGCCGTCACATTCTTGGCACTGAAGTTATTGCCAATATTGTTGAACAGGAAATACACCAGTCGCTCCAGCATATCCACATTACGGATTTTATAGCGTTGTATCGTGTCGCGCAACAATACAGAGGAATAGATGTCATATACCAACTTGTATATGTCCTCATCAGCATAGTCAGCAATGTGTGCAATGGGGAATCCGCCTTGTCGCAGATATTGTACAAAAGCTGTTCTTCGTCCGGCCGAATCATCGTGACTGACAGCATGAAAATCCAAAAACTCCCTGAATGAAAGGGGATATACCATGATTTCCACATACCGTCCGCTCAAGAAAGTAGATAATTCGGAGGAAAGGAGATGCGAGTTGCTTCCCGTTATATAGATATCCACATCCCAATCGGCCAACAGAGAATTGATGACTTTTTCCCATGCTTCCACCTCTTGTATTTCGTCTAACAAAAGATACATTCGTTGTCCATCTGCCAGTTGGGCGTGCCTTTCTTGCAGAAAGCCATATAGAGCCTCTGCACTTTTGTAGGCATTCCATTGGAAACTCTCAAAATTCATATAGGTTATCTGAATTTCTGTCACTCCCATCTGAAACAGTTCCCCACGAACCATTTTCAGCAATTCCGACTTTCCGACGCGACGGATACCCGTAATCACCTTTATGATTGGACGGTTGATATACGGTCTCAATTCCTTCAAATACTTTTCTCTTTTAATCACCATACGAAGAATTTTTTGCGGTTATAACCGAATTTCTGGTGCAAATCTAATTATTTTTGCGGTTATAACCGAATTTCTCAGTATAATTTTGTGCTTTTTTCGGTTATAACCGCAAAAACTTCATATTTGGTCCACATTCTTTGAGGCGGTTATTGGGGCTCCTATGGAGATTAAGAACGCTTTTTTCGCTTTTTTCATACGACTTATACACCGATTCTCCGTCCGAGGATGTGTCAAAATGAAGCCATTTGTTTTTTTAGGCACGGATTACGCGGATTACACAGATAAATTATAACCGTTCGGGTATAAAATGAAATATAAATCCGCGTTAATCCGTGTAATCCGTGCCTAAATTTATTTTTTGACACACCTTCGTGCTGAGTATAAGCATCTGCGATGCGCTTTTATGTTTGATAGCAACCCGTTATCGCATTACAAATGCTTGATAATCACGGCTTCCGCGTTGCAAACACGGAAGGACGTGGGAATGCAGTTCCCTTTGTTTTTATGAGCTTCGTTAATTCTTTATCCCAACAACTCCTCAATCTTTTCTATCAGTTCCTTTGCGGGCTCGGCCATTGTTGAAATTTCATCTTCAGAAACAGTATAAATACAATTATAATCTCCCTTTTCACGCAACTGTTCCATCCGCGACAAGAAAGCACCTAAACGAGATTCTACTTTACCCGTTTTTACAAAATGAAGGCCAAAAGCAGTAATCAATCCATCATGAGTGCGAACACTTAACCCATTGTGGATAAGCAGCGCCTGTACTGCATGAAAACAAGCGTAGTAATACCTGTTGGATGCTATGTCCCAATATTTTTGCCTGTACATCTCATCAGCTTGCGCAAGAAAGGTACGCGCCTTTTCCATTTGTAGCCGGACTAGAATTTTCCTGTCTTCTTCACTCAAACTCATACCAATACTATTGCTTCATTATTTACATTCTGATAGAAAGGGGTAATGCGGCTGGCTTCCCATTCCTGGGCGGTGTACATGATAGGGTTGATACGCTCGCCCAAGTCCCAACCAAGAACAGTGAGGGGATAAGTCACATTGTCATAATCGGCAGGCAGAAGTTTCTCCTTGTTAAGAATGACAAGAATGTCCCAATCAGACTCGCGATGTGCATCTCCACGCGCCTGAGAGCCAAAAAGCAACGCCCGTCCCCCTGCTGGCAAATGCTTAGCCAACGTCTGCTTAATGCTTTCTATTACTTCCTGTTTCATCTGCTAGCCAATTAATCCGTTGCAAATAAAGCAAATTATTTTCTTTTTGCCAAATCCAAAGGTATAAAAAACATTGATTCATCATTTACAGAACATAAAAGGGCCGTACCTTTTAATCAGCACGGCCCTTTCACTATTATTTCAAAACCCCAATGGGTTTACTTCACATTGCCCACCTTGATGAGGTATTCGGCAATCTGAACGGCGTTGAGGGCGGCACCTTTCTTGATTTGGTCACCTACAATCCAGAAGGTGAGGCCGTTCTCGTTGGCCAAGTCCTTGCGGATACGTCCTACATAAACGGGGTCTTTGCCAGCCAAGAAGAGAGGCATGGGGTATTCCTTCTCGGCAGGATTGTCCATCAGCACCAGACCTTCGCCCTTGGCAAAGGCTTCGCGGGCCTCTTTGGGAGAGATGGGGCGCTCGGTCTCCACCCAAATGCTCTCGGAATGGGAACGGAGGGCAGGCACACGCACACACATGGCGCTCACCTGAATGTCGGAGTGCATGATTTTGCGCGTCTCGTTGAACATCTTCATCTCCTCCTTGGTGTAACCATTGTCAGTGAACACGTCAATCTGAGGAATCAGGTTGAAGGCCAACTGGTAGGCAAACTTATCAACGGTGACAGGTTCACCGGCCAACACTTGGCGATACTGCTCGTACAGTTCGTCCATAGCGGCCGCACCCGCACCACTGGCTGCCTGATAGGTGGCTACGTGTACACGTTTTATATGTGAAAGTCCTTCGATGGCCTTCAAGGCAACCACCATCTGGATGGTCGTACAGTTAGGATTGGCAATCACATTACGCGGACGGTTCAACGCATCTTCGGGGTTCACCTCGGGCACTACCAAAGGTACATCCTCGTCCATGCGGTAAGCGCTGGAGTTGTCGATGAGTACAGCACCATGCTTGGTGATGGTCTCGGCAAACTCCTTGGTCGTACCGGCTCCGGCAGAAGTGAAAGCGATATCTACACCTTTAAAGTCATCGTTGTGTTGCAGGAGTTTTACTTCAATCTCTTTTCCACGGAAGGTGTATTTTCGGCCAGCACTACGTGACGAACCGAACAACACCAACTCATCGAGCGGAAAATTTCTCTCTTCGAGCACACGCAGGAACTCTTGTCCTACGGCACCACTTGCACCAACAATTGCTACTTTCATTTTTCTTGTTTTATTTTAAATAACTAATCTATATTCTTGTTTGAGGGCGCAAAATTATAACATTTTGCCATAAAACAAGCACAAATTGGGAACTTTTTATGATTTGTTGTCCCATTTTGCTTGCTTTTCTTTATTTTTGCAGGGATATAGATTATAATCTGTGGGAATTTATAGAACCCACCTATAGTATTATGAGTGAATTATACAACGAATTCGGCCAATGGTTGCGGGGGCAATTCCCCTATAAAGTGCAAAAGATTTCCATCAATGCAGGCTTCACTTGTCCCAATCGCGACGGCACGCGAGGGTGGGGAGGGTGCACCTATTGCAACAACCAGACGTTCAACCCCGATTATTGCCGCACAGAGAAAAGTGTGGCGGAGCAATTGGAAGAGGGGCGCAAGTTCTTTGCCCGCAAATATCCCGACATGAAATACCTGGCTTACTTCCAGGCTTACACCAACACGTATGGCGACACCAACCGCCTCGTCAAGCTCTACGAAGAGGCCTTGGCCACTCCTGATGTGGTGGGATTGGTCATTGGTACCCGCCCCGATTGTATGCCTGACGAGTTGTTGGATTACCTGACGGAGCTGAACAAGCGTACGTTCCTTTTGGTAGAATATGGCATTGAAAGCACCAACGACAACACCTTGCAACGCATCAATCGCGGACACACCTTTGCCGAAACGGAAGCTACCGTAAAACGTACAGCCGAGCGGGGCATCCGTGTGGGAGGACACGTCATCCTTGGCTTGCCAGGCGAGGGTAGGGAAGAGTTGATGTTCCAAGCCTCTGAACTCTCAGCTCTGCCATTGACCACCTTGAAGATGCACCAGCTGCAATTGATTCGCGGCACCCGTATGGCGCACGAATACGAACTCCATCCCACAGATTTCCACCTCTACGATGTGGACGAATACATCGATTTGGTCATCGACTATGTGGAGCATCTCCGCCCCGACCTTGTGTTGGAGCGCTTCGTGTCCCAATCACCCAAAAGTCTGCTGATTGCACCCGATTGGGGATTGAAGAATCACGAATTCACTGCCCGCCTTCGTCATCGCATGGATGAGCGGGGGAGTTGGCAGGGGAAAAGGGTAGGATTTTCCATTTGATGCACCTTATTTTAAAGATTGGTTATACTATCTATGTCATTTTTCGGACATAGCCCTCAACAACTCGTCTGAGGACGATAGGACGAAGAATCTGATGGCGCCAGCACAAATCATTTCTGTTTACGTTCACAGATTTTTCGCTATGCTCAACAACTCGTCTTCACTGCGTTCAGAATGACAGAGACAGCATGAGAAAGAACTGAAACGAGGTACAATAGATTGGATGTCTTAGTAAAAATATTATTTCTTGAACACTACCCCATCCACATGGTTGCCCACGAAAGCGGGGACAAAATCGGCTGTGCTGTACCAGCGGGGCTTGCCCGGCATTTCGTCGTAGATGGTACGTCCATTGATTTTCAGTCCTTCAAAGGTGACATTCTTCACCCGGCGCTCTTCGTTGTATCCGTTAATGACAGACATGTAAGGCTGTGCACCATAGTAGCGGATGTTGCGGAAAGTCACATTCTCCACCCCCCGACCAGGGGCAGTACAATACTTCTGATTGTAGCCGACTTTCACATGAAAGAGGCAACCCTGATGAATCTGCTCGATGCGGATATTGTCGAAAAGCACATCCTTCACATAGTTGTTGTCGCCACAATTGATGGCCATGCATCCCTGGTAATCCACCTGAGGTTCGCTTTGGCAAAGGATGTCGATGTTTTCATAGACAAGCCCCACGATGCTGTCCTGCACTTCGGAATTGCCATGTATGCCAATGAAGATGGGGTGAGCCACGTCTGCCCACAAGGTCGAGTTGGTCATGCGCACATTATGGACCGAACCGTTGAACCCCTTGCGGGTGGCGTATGCAGTGGTGCAATCGTCGGAAGTGCGACAGAACACCCTATCGTAAAGCACATTGCTCGAGGCAAACACATTCAGTCCGTCTCCCCACGATGGATGTGAAATGCTCCGCACATCGTGCAAGGTCACTCCATTGCTCTCGCCCACAGGACAGGTGTTGAGGATGAGTCCGTCAATAAGGATATTACGGCTACGATGCACATGGCACCCTTCGTATCCACGAGGCGGACGGGCCACCCCACGGCCAAGAATACTCACATTCTCTGCATCCTCGATGGCAAAGGTGCCAGTGAAGTAGCTTCCTCCTGCCAGATAAACGGTCGTGTTGGAGGGTACATGAATGGTGTCTTGGCTGTAAAAGCCCGGTTCGTAGGCAATGAACTTGCGTCCCTCTTTGCGTGCCTGCTTCTCTGCATCCTTTTGAGTGACGGACGGTTTGGAGGTAAAGAGCAAGAGGTTGTCGGTGATACTTCCATCAAACTCCACGCTCACATTCTCGGGTTGGAAAAGGAGGAACTGCACGGTTGAGTCGTTTTGCACATTGGCTATCACCCCACGATAATCGGGGCGGATGCGTGCCTGGCTGAACTTCTTGTGCTTGCATACCACGCGCACATAGACATCGCCTGTGAAGTCGAAGAAAGCGTATGATATTTCAGAGATTTTATGCTTGTTGTCTCCAATGGGCGCATTCACTTTGGCCATATAGGTGTCGATGCGTCTCCATTCGTCCACACCACGCGGACGGATGAATACGTCGTAGTCATCCTTCAGAGGTGCTCCTTCTGGAGCCGGATAGGTGACTATGGAGTGTAACTTGGCCCCTTCTTTTACGCCTGGCGCACGTGTCTCGCGGCTTTCACCCCGTTTCTCGGCTTTAGCCTGCAGGGCGAGCACTTTCTTGGTATAGGGCATCTTCATCCCCCGCCTCTCCACATAGTGCTTGTAGGGAAGTTCGTAGATGTCCCACAGGCGTCCACGCCCCATTTCACCAGGCATTGTCCAATCGTTGTACAGACCTGTGCAATCTGTCCATGTCTCAAAGGGCACATCGTGTCCGAGGTTGTATCGGGCGGTGTATTCAAATCCCTTCATCAGGCGGTTGTCCAATGCTCCCCACAGGTCGTCGCCCTGTTCCCAAGCCATTTCGCAGATGTGTGCGAGAGCTTCAAGGCCCAGTTGGGCATGATTCTGGTCGCGCCCTGTCTCCTGGCATTGACCGGTTTCGCTGACGTAGTTGGGCAAGGCCCCGTTGTCGTTGGCCGCCAAGTGATAGTCAATGGCGGCGCGATAGATGGTCGTGTCCTCAAGGTAAATGCCACACGCCATGCGCAAGCGGTTGACGATGGCTCCCCAGTTTCCATTGGCGTATGGGCTGTCGGCCTCGAACTTCTCCATCATGGGAAGCAGGGCGCGGCGCACCATCTCGTCCCATTGGGTGGTGCGATGGGCTTTCATCAGGGTCATGGCCCTCACGAGGTCATAGCACTGGATGGCGCAAAGTGGCGCATCGTGTCCGTCGAGGCGTTGCAACGTCGTGGCGTAGGCATTGATGATTTCAAGAGCCTTTTCCTCATGCCCTTCCTGCGCACATGCAAGGGCTGCTTTCATGTCGCGTTCACTTCCGCCCTTCGAGTGGCGGTATTGTCCGTCGCGGGCCACCACTTCGTAGGGGCCGGCCATGCGGTAATCGGCTTGTGTGTGCAATCCGCCCGGATGGATAAAACCCCGATTGGTGTCATAGTCTGCCACTTGGGCAATGGCTGTTGCTCCGACAAGAGCAAGAATAACAGTAATCAGTTTCTTCTTCATTGTTATATGTTTTTTTGAACGATGGCTGATGGCTGATGGCGCAAATGTAGTGTTTTTTTCAATTATTTCCCAATATTCAACATTTTTTTCAATTCATTCTTCGCTAAGTGATAATAGACACTGCTTATTTGCCGCAAATGAATTATTTTTAAAGAAAATCGTCTTCACGAAGGAACGTTTTGCTTATTTTTGCGTCATCATAGCAGAATGAGTGACAAACTGCGGGGCAAAAAAAGTCAGTAAAGAAGGAAGAAATGAATATCAGAGAGTTTGAGACATGGGTACGGAGGCTGCGCCCGTCGTTGCAGGCCGTCGCAAGGCGGATGCTGGCCGACGAGGACGATGCCGAAGATGCCGTGCAGGATGCGCTGCTGAAATTGTGGCTCGTCCGCGACCGTCTGACTCTCTACCGCTCGCCCGACGCGCTGGCCGTAGTGGTCGTGAAGAATCTCTGCATCTCGCGGTTGAGGGAACAACAAACCGAGGCGTTGCCTCTACCTGAAAATGTAGATATAAGGAGTGAACGAAGTCCCGACTGGGAATTGGAAGAGCGCGAAGACCACACGTGGCTGTGCCGCACCATCCAAGGACTGCCCTCGGCACAGATGACAATTCTGAAAATGAGTCAGGCCGAAGGGATGAGCAACCGACAGATTGCCGACGTGTTGGGCATCACTGAGACCTCCGTCCGCACGGCCCTTTGCAAAGCCCGGCACAAGCTGTTGGAGGAATTGAAGAAGAGGGCGAAGGGCTAAAGGTCTAAGGTCTAAGGTCGAGGGTCTAAGGTCTAAGGTCTAAGGTCTAAGGTCATAGTCATCGCCACCAGCCATCGCCATCGCCATCAGCCATAGCCATTAGCCATCGCCATCAGCCATAGCCATCGCCACCAGCCACCAGCCATCGCCATTAAAAATAAAATAGAACATATATGATAAACCAATTGATTGACCGATACATGAATGGCCTCACCTCGCCCGAGGAGCAAAGGCGGCTGCACCGCCTGCTGATGGCCGATGACCTGCCCGAGGAGTATCTGCCCTATCGCGAAATGTTCACCCTGTTGGGTGAGCCGATGGAGGTTCCCTCTGACAAGGAGTTGAAGGATTTTGCCCAAGCGAACCAATTGGAGGTGGCCGAGACGGAAGGAGGGCACATCATCCCCTTGCGTCCGTGGTTGCGCTACGCAGGCATTGCGGCTTCGCTCGTGCTTGTCTTCTTGGCCGGGCGATGGTCAGTTGGGGAGAATCCGAGGGTGATTGTGCACGAACTGCCCGAAACGGACTTGGCACAATACAACGACCTTTTCACGACAGAGACAGGCACGACCATCGAAGAGGCGTTCAATGCTTGCGAAGAGGAAATGGCAGACTTTGAATATAATTATATAAACTCCAATCCACATGAAGAATTATAATGAGTTACGAGTTACGAGCGACAAGCTGCGAGTGGGTGTCATCACTGCACTGTTGTTCCTATTGGGCTTTGGCACGGCTATGGCTCAAGAACTGAACGAAAAACAGACATTTTATGAGAATTGGGAACTCTCAAATCTCTTTTGGGAGTTGAAACTGAATTTCTCCCAGACGTACCTCATCCGTCAGACAAACGACTGGATAATCTACGACCTGAACTATTGGTTTACAAACGAGGAGGACAGGCAGGCACGCCAGCAGTTGCCTGACCACATCTTTGCCAAATTGGACAAGCTGAAGACCTTGCGCAAATTTACCGAATCTATTGAGGAGAAAGGGAAATATTACAAGAAGTACACCCTCACCACACAATCGGCTCAGAAGGGTCAGATAGACTTTGTCATGCTGGAAGTGGGAGACAACAAGGTGAGTTTCCAATACAAGGCCAATGCCGATGTGAACGGCAAGCGTCTGCCCGTCTCCATGTCAAAGGCGAATGAGATAAAAGGGAAGATGGAGGCCCTTTACCGCCCATACATCGCAAGGAAGAATGTCAGGGAGCAACAAGTGACCTACGACTGGAACCTCCGCAAATACCATCGGAGCATTGCGGCCGACAACACCACCAAAGTGACGAGGGCCACCCGATACCGCATTCCTGCCTGCACCCCAAAGGAGTATGAGGCTGTGGTGAGACACTTCCAGCAGATACAGCAACAGTACAACGTGTTCATGGCTACGAACGATGTCTTTTGGGAGTACGAAGAGACGGCTGTCGCCTTCCGCGACGATGACGGACGCCTCCATACCTATGGCGTGGCGCTGAAGCCCGACGGCACTCTCTATCTGATAGAGAGCCATGCAGGCGCTCTTCCCCGCCTGTGGGCCGAAGACAATGCTGTGTGGGAGGACAATGTGCGCAAGCGTCCTCATTACCGCACACCAGAAAATGAGAAATAATCTAAAAACTATATCTGAATATGAAGACAAACATCATCATCGCCACACTGGCAGCCTGCATGTTGCTGCATGGCAATCCCCTGATGGGGCAAGGCTTCTCTTTGTCAAACCTCTTTGGAAACAACGACAAGATAGAGGCTTCGAAGAAAACAGTCACGTATGAATTGGAGAACCCTGAACGTTTCAATCGCATCCAATTTGCTGGTAGCGGCACTGTGGAGTATCGCCAAAGTTCGGACGGACAGACACGCGTGGTCGTAACCATAGCTGAGAATGTGCGTGACTACGTAGAGGTGGAAGTGAAGAATGGCACTCTCAGTGACCGATGGAAAGCGATAAACACAACCATCACAGGCGACTCCAAACTGAAGATTGTATGCGAAAGTCCGCAGATTGAAGTAGTCAGTCTGGCTGGTAGTGGAAAAGCTTACCTTATGAATACCATTACCGACCGAAGACTTGCCCTCAGAGTGGCAGGCTCGGGCAGCATCAAGACCTCCACATTGCACCTTGAAGAGTACCTTCAATGCGATGTAGCAGGAAGCGGACACATCGAAGTGGGTGAAGGAAATGCAGCAAAGGCCGCTAGATTCAGCATTGCCGGCAGTGGTAAAATCCGCGCCAACCGATTGAAGACCCAAGAGGCCGTAGCCCGCATCTCTGGCAGTGGAGACATCGACCTGCAAGGAACAGCCCAAAAGGCCAACCTGCAGACTACAGGTAGTGGCGAAATCCATGCCCATGAATTGAAAGCTGAGAACGTGTATGCCCAAGTGACCGGCTCAGGCGACATTGATTGCTACGTCACCGAAGAACTGACCACCAAAGTCACTGGCAGTGGAGAAATCACCTACAACGGCAATCCCTCCATCGTCAACTCCAACAATGTGAAGAAGTCCAACAGAAAACAAGTCGATACGGAAGAGGTCATGGAAGGACTATAATAATATTGTTAATCCATTAAAACTCTACTTTCTCTCCTCGCTTCATCCGCTCGCGCATCTCCGAGGCAATGGTGAACATCGCATCACCGCTGGAGTTGAGGGCGGTTTCTACAGAGTCCTGTACCACACCGATGATGAAGCCTACCGCCACCACCTGCATAGCCACATCGCCCGAGATGCCGAAGAGTGAGCATGCCATAGGTATCAGCAACAGCGAACCGCCAGCCACGCCCGATGTGCCACAG
>JAFXDG010000136.1 GCA_017521285.1 Bacteroidaceae bacterium
TCTGGTTACCGTTCACCAACACCCATTCGCCCTTGTCGTCCTTGCAAGCCATACCTACACGGTCAGCATCCGGGTCGGTTGCCATCACGATATCAGCATCAATGCTCTTGGCCAGGTTGATGGCCATAGACAAAGCTTCGGCATTTTCAGGGTTCGGAGAAATAACTGTGGGGAAGTCACCGCTCTTCACCATTTGTTCGGGCACGCAGTGTACATTTTCAAAGCCCCATTGCTTCAATGCACGTGGAACCAACATCATACCAGTACCATGAATAGGAGTAAATACGATGCTCAAATCCTTCTGACGCTTGATGACTTCCGGGTCGATAGAAATGGAGTGAACCTTGTCCAAGTATACGCTGTCCACATCTTCGCCAATGATTTGGATAAGTTCCTTATTACCTTCGAACTTGATGTCGGCAGCCGAGTTGATCTTGTTCACTTCGTCGATGATTCCCTTATCGTGTGGAGCCAACACCTGTGCACCATCGTCCCAATAAGCCTTGTAACCGTTGTATTCCTTCGGGTTGTGTGAAGCAGTCAGGATGATACCGCTCTGGCATCCGAGGTGACGGATAGCGAATGACATTTCAGGAGTAGGACGCATATCGTCGAACAAATATACCTTGATGCCATTGGCAGAGAAAATATCAGCAGAGATTTCAGCGAACAAACGGCTGTTGTTACGGCAGTCGTGGCCGATACATACAGAAATCTGTTCCAAATCCTTGAAGTTCTTGTTCAAATAGTTGGACAAGCCTTGGGTAGCGGCACCTACCGTGTAGATGTTCATGCGGTTGCTACCTACGCCCATAATACCGCGCAGACCGCCTGTACCGAATTCCAAGTCCTTGTAGAAAGCCTCAATCAAGTCGGTCTTGTCAGGGTTTTCCAACATTCTCTTCACTTCCGCTTGAGTTTCAGCATCGTAAGCCGGAGCGAGCCACTTATTGGCCTTCTCGGTTACCATTTTGATCAATTCATCATTTTCCATAATAGTATATTTATAAGGTTTAATATCCCATTAAAAACACAATTTTACAAATATATGTTATTTCGTTTGAATTATCTCATCAAAACCCAAAAAAACTTCATTAAAATACTTTATAACGGTCACCTGTGGCCTTCACCAGCTCTTCGAGGAATTCCTTCGGATAGCCCGGACGAACCACGATGGCATGACCTTCGGGAGTACGCATCAGCTTGCCGTCCTTGTCGGTTTTCTTCACTACACCGTCATTATACTTCACGATGAGATATTCGCCCAACTTCTTCCAGCTGTCGACGGCAGCCTGGGCAGTCATGCAAGTATAGTTGGTCAGGAATTCCTTGCACTTGGCTTCGTCTTTGGCCAACAGAGCCATAGCAGCCTGTTCAATACCGGCCTGAGCAGCTTCATAGGTATCTTCCAACTGGTTCTGAACCTTGCGCATATCGTCAATCATCAGGCTGTAGCGAGGTCGAACCATATCGGCCACCCAGTTATAAATCCAGAAAGCCGAGTCCCATGAGAAGGTAACAGCATCGGCCACTTCACTGCTATAACATGCCGGCAAGCGATTAGTACAGCAATACACCGGAGCAAAGACGGTCATATTGGCATCATCCGTACCGAACCACAACACACCACCTACAGCGTCGGGCATATTGGCACGCATCTGTGCCACGAAGGTAAAGGCCGACTGTTGGGTGGAGATGGGGCGTTCGTTGAAATACTTCTGTCCATCCACCTCGAAAGTCAGCGGTGAAAGGCGGTACGGCATTTGGAAGGCTGTAGCACCCATGTCGTTGGTAATGTCGAGCGGAGTGCCTTCATAATGGTCGCGCATAGCACGCTGGATGTCGCGCACGGACACCTTGGCAGACGGCTTGATGTAGAGGGGCATCGGTTCGTCGCTCTTGCCTTGGATGTAAGGCAGATAAGCATCGCCGATGGACTTGTTGAACATGTTATAGAAGCTCCACACACGGGCTTCGCAAGCACGCAAACCGCTGAAATCGAGCGGACAATAGGCATCAGCAAAGCTGAAGTCCTTGTTCAATCCGTCGAAGTATCCCTTTTCGCGGGCAAAGGAGATGACATCGGGAGAATAGATGCAGTTGTCCTTGTCATTGAGGGGGAACTGATGGATGCGGCTCTGGTTGGCATGGGCGGCAATGCAATCGTCCGGAATGCGGACAGCTACCCACACGGCACCCTTCACACCCGGTCCCTTGCCAATCATTTCAAGAATCCAGGCTTCGGTAGGGTCAGCGACAGAGAACGACTCACCGCTGCTGTAATAACCATACTCCTTCACCAGGTCAGTCATAATCTTGATGGCTTCCTTGGCTGTACGCGAGCGTTGGAGCGCCACGTAAATAAGGCTTCCATAGTCCATAACACCGGTGGTGTCCACCAGTTCTTCACGGCCTCCGAAGGTAGTTTCACCAATGGTCACCTGGAATTCGTTCATATTGCCGATGACATTGTAAGTCTGGCGGGCCTCCTTGATTTGTCCGAGGTACTTGCCCGTATCCCATTCGTAAATGTCGCGCATGGCATCCTTGTCGTGCAAGGCTGCAGGGTAATGATACAACTCGCCGAACATACCATACGAGTCGGCCGAATAGGACACGATGACGGAGCCGTCCTTGGAGGCTCCCTTGCCTACGATGAAGTTGGTGCAGGCCCAACCTTGGATGGCCGTCGACAGCAACAAGGCCAATCCCAACAAAATTCTTTTCTTCATTTCTTATATAGTTTAAATTACGTCTTTAAATGTATAGCTTTCACGCGCCTGGTTGCCACAATAGTCAGTCACCTCCACTGTCAATTCGTGAGGGATGCCCTTTTTCAAGCGATTGGGGTGCTTCAGTTTCAGACGGGCGTTCTTCGAACTGAAAGTGAAGAGGGCAAAGGCCCCGTCGATGTACACCTTGTAGCTCTTGATACCCGTCTCGGCATCAGTAATCTTGAATTGGATGTTCCCATTCTTCCACGCATTGCGGTTCAAAGGAACCACCCGTGGGGCAATGGTATCGATGGCCACCGCAAAGGTGCCCAATTCAGACACCGTGGCATGCATATATCCATTTTCGAACCGTCCGCCTCGGGAGGCTTTCTTTCCATTCTTCAGCTGGACAACGTAATATTTGGACATGTCCGTCACGGGAAACTTATGTACACCAATCTTCAGCGAGCAGGGTTCGTGCAAGGGCACGGGGCGGTCGTGCAGCTGATATTGATAGGACACCGCCGTTGAATCGACCAACAAACGATAGTTCAATTCCACGTCGTCGTACAGTCTTCCCTGGGGAATGGTCAGCTCCAGTCCCAGATCCCACACCATATTGTCCTCGTTCCAATGCAACAGGTTCTTTCCCTCAGGTTTCCAGGGAGCGATGGGCTGCTGTTTGCCTCTGACTACAAAGGTGTAGTCCTTGCTGTTTCCATACAAGTCGGTCAGTACATATCGGAAGTGGTAGTCTCGTTCTTCATCGATGGTCACTACTCCCCCATCTTCGTTGGCCTCAAGCATGCGCCACGGATTACCGGGAAGCACTTGCGAGCGCATAAACCAGCTGGTGCGGGTGACATACTCCTCATAATCTGTCCAGGCATTGATGGCGCGGTTTTCATCGGGCAGGAAACCATCCACCGTACTGCGGAATACTTCCGTCGAATCGACATAAAGCACTACCGAACGCACTCCATAGTTATTGTGCGTGCCGTCCATGTAGTCGTAAGCCTTGATGCCGGCCGCTATGGCTCCCCAAGCCTCCAGCGGCTTGTTCATTGCCGCCAATGGGAACGACTGCTTTTCTTGAGAGCCATTCAACACACCCTTGCCGCGTTGTGGATAAAGCATGATGTGCGTGGCGCGTGGAGGAGTGGTATCCTTTATCTTGTCCAGATAGAACTGGAGAGGGTCAATGTATTCACCCGTATCGGTCTTTCTGATTTCCATGTGCAGATGAGGGCCGAAGGAATAGCCTTCATTGCCACTCCAAGCGAAGACTTCGCCTTGGGCGAAACGGAAGCGGTCGGGTTCGAAAGTGAGGTCCACTTCGAAAGTTTCATTTTCATATTGATAATCTTCCACCACTCGGGCAATGGCAGGGTCAAACCTCAACAGATGACCATGGACGGAGGAATATCCGTTATCATGCACCATGTAGACGGCCTGTCCATATCCGCCGGGGGTAACTGTCACGCGGCTCACATAGCCGTCTGCAATGTTTCGGACAGGCTTGCCCACCACCCCTTGGGTCTTGAAGTCCAATCCCCCATGAAAATGGTTGGAGCGCAATTCGCCGAAATTCCCGCTCAAGGTCAAGGGGAAATCAAATGGAGGGATGAACATCCGTTCAGGGGCTTCCTGAGCAAAGAGAACCATCGAAAGGCTCATCATCACTCCCATCAAAGTATGACGCATCTTCATGCTACGCCTCCTTTCTGATTGGGCTCGGTGCGTTTCACGACACCGATGCTGATTTCATACAACAGGTACATGGGCAATGACACCAACGTGAGGGTAAAGATATCCGACGTTGGGGTGATGAATGCCGCCACAATCAGTATCAGCACGATGGCATGGCGACGATACTTTTTCATGAAGGACGAGGTTAGGAATCCCAACTTGGCAAACAGCCAACTGAGAATGGGAATCTCGAAGACAATGCCCATCATCAGGCTCAGCATCATCAACGTGTCGACATACGAAGTCAGTGTGATGGTATTCTCTACCAACGCGCTCACCTGATACGTACCCAAGAAACGGAAGGTGAGCGGGAATATCAAGAAGTAATTGAGCAGCACCCCCAACATGAAAAGCAGATAGCCCCAAAAGGTCATCTGCACCACGTATCTGCGCTCATTGGCATAGAGGGCCGGAGATACAAAACGGAACAACTGGTAGATGATGTAGGGCGACGCCAAGAGGATGCCGGCATAGCACGCCACCTTCATGTGGGTGATGAACTGCGAGGCCAACTGGGTATTGATGAGCTGCACCTGGAAACTCTCGGCACCGAGCCATCGGTACACGATAAAGTCCGATTGTTGGGGAGCCAATACCACCGCAAACAATTCATCCTTGAAACAGAAGGCAACGACCATCAGCACCATAACGGTTCCTACTACCTTGAACAACACACGGCGTAGTTCCTCCAAATGGTCCCAGAAAGTCACGACAGGCTGCTTCTGCATTATTGCTTGTCTTCTTTATTTGCTTCTTCCTTCTTGTCTTCTTCAAGTCCATTCATCCCGTCCTTGAAACTCTTCACTCCTTTGCCGAGTCCTTTCATCAGTTCGGGTATCTTCTTGCCACCGAAGAACAAAAGTACCACCAAGGCAATGAACAGAATTTCTGGCATGCCTAAACCTAAAAATAAAAGTGTATGTGTCATAACTTCATGTTTTTCGTTTAATTGTACAAATATAGTGAAAGGTGAGCGAAGAAAACCATGCTTGCATGAGTTTTTTTCCGAACCGACGCTCTTTTTCATCTTCTTCCCTCTACAATAAAAGAGCCGACAAGGAATTATTTTTACAGTCCTTCAAAACTTGAAATTCCGCCAAGCAAAAATCGCTACCAAGACAGGCCTTACTTGGTGACCAGGAGCGGCTTCTCCTGCTCGGAAGAACGGCCGTTCTTGGTCGGAAGATAGTACTATCCTGCTCGGAGGATAGTAATGCGCTGGTCGGACGCTCTTAAAATTGTAAGAATAATTCTACAAATGCGGCTATTCGCCAATTAAACATGCGACTTGAAATGATTCCAAATTATTTACATCATCCATCAACATTTAGCGAAATTACCGAGTCGTTATAAGAAATATCCCCTTGCAATTTGTTATTCT
>JAFXDG010000137.1 GCA_017521285.1 Bacteroidaceae bacterium
GCTGTTATGAAAGATATCGGTGAAGTAGCATTCGTGCTTACTCTCCCAATCCCATACCGCATCCAGTACGACTACCTTGCCAATGCGGGACACTTTAAACAGCTTGTTCTTTCCGGACAGGGGTTCATAACACCAGATTTCATTATTGTTCGAAGTGAAAGCAAAGGGTTCCACAATCCTATCTTTCACCGTATGGCTATTGGACGACTTGTAGGATTTGAACAAGACTTGCCGCTTTTCCTTGATGGCTTCATACAAGAAATGCACATTATCGGCCATACCACTTCTCACGACAATCTCGGACAGGATTTTATAATCATATAGATTATATAACTTCTTTTTCAGATTCTGCTTCAAGGCCGAACCTCCATCAAGACTTTCAATGGCACGTTTCAACACATACGCTTCTTCTTCCGTAAAATGCACCAAGCTGGTTATATCCTTGAAATAAGGCGATGACTTGTCCAAATAATAGCATTTATCCGTTTTACGTACCACAAAACCTGCCATCTTGAAAGCTTCAAGATAACGGTATACGCTACGCGGACTCATACCCAACATTTTACCTAAATCTTCCAAGGTATGACTGCGATTCTGCGTCAGCATCATCATCAACCGAAGTTGTCGTTCAAATTTAACCAGTTCCATAACGATTCGTTTGCGCAAAAGTAATAAAAAAAGTGGATGCGCCATTGACACATCCACTTCATTATTCATTGTAGGACACTCATTACATCATGCCGCCCATGCCACCCATACCCGGGGCACCCATCGGCATTTCAGGCTTGTCTTCCTTCTTTTCCACGATGACACATTCGGTAGTGAGGAACATACCGGCGATAGAAGCGGCATTTTCCAACGCTACGCGAGTCACCTTGGCAGGGTCAACCACACCGGCTGCATGGAGGTTTTCGTATACATCGGTGCGGGCGTTGTAACCGAAGTCGGCCTTGCCTTCGCGTACCTTCTGTACCACTACAGCACCTTCCTTGCCTGCGTTGGCCACAATCTGACGAAGCGGTTCTTCGATGGCACGCTTGATGATTTCAATACCGGTTGTTTCGTCGGCATTGTCACCTGTCATACCTTCGAGCGCATCGATGGCACGGATGTAAGTCACACCACCGCCCGGTACGATACCTTCTTCGATGGCAGCGCGAGTTGCGCAGAGTGCATCGTCCACACGGTCCTTCTTTTCCTTCATTTCCACTTCAGAAGCAGCACCGACGTAGAGGACAGCTACACCGCCAGACAACTTGGCCAGACGTTCCTGCAACTTTTCCTTGTCGTAGTCAGAAGTGGTATTCTTGATTTCGGCCTTGATCTGGTTGATGCGGTCCTGAATGTTTTCCTTGGCGCCGGCACCGTTCACGATGGTTGTGTTGTCCTTCGATACGGTCACCTTGTCGCAAGTACCGAGCATTTCGATGGTAGCCTGTTCCAATGTCAAGCCCTTTTCTTCGCTGATAACGATACCGCCAGTCAAGATAGCGATATCTTCGAGCATAGCCTTGCGACGGTCGCCAAAGCCCGGAGCCTTCACGGCACAGATCTTCAACTGAGAACGCAAGCGGTTCACTACCAAAGTAGTCAATGCTTCGCTATCCACATCTTCGGCAATCACCAAGAGCGGACGACCACTTTGTACGGCCGGTTCGAGGATAGGCAAGAAGTCCTTCAAGTTCGAAATCTTCTTGTCATAGATAAGTACGTAAGGACGTTCCATGACGCACTCCATCTTTTCTGTATCGGTTACGAAGTAAGCCGAGAGGTAACCGCGGTCGAACTGCATACCTTCTACCACGCCGATAGTGGTGTCAGTACCCTTCGCTTCTTCGATGGTGATGACACCGTCCTTCGATACCTTGCGCATGGCGTCAGCAATCAACTTACCGATAACCGGGTCGTTGTTGGCCGATACGGTAGCCACCTGTTCAATCTTGTCGTAGTTATCACCTACCATTTCAGCCTGGCTCTTGATGGATTCCACAACCTTGGCTACGGCCTTGTCAATACCGCGCTTCAAGTCCATCGGGTTGGCACCGGCAGTTACGTTCTTCAAGCCTACGCCTACGATAGCCTGAGCCAATACGGTAGCAGTAGTAGTACCGTCACCGGCATCGTCGCCAGTCTTTGAAGCCACGCTTTTCACCAACTGAGCACCTGTGTTCTGGTACGGGTCAGCCAATTCCACTTCCTTGGCTACGGTTACACCGTCCTTGGTGATGTGGGGAGCACCAAACTTCTTTTCGATAATCACGTTACGACCTTTCGGGCCGAGGGTTACTTTCACGGCATTTGCCAATTCGTCCACGCCCTTCTTCAGCTGGTCGCGGGCATCCATATTGAATAAAATATCTTTTGCCATAATTCTTAATGTTTATATTTGTTTATTAGGTAGTTATAGTAGTTAAAGGGAGTTATCGCTTCGCTCGCCCTTCGGGCAGGGAGTTAAAGGCCAATAGTCTTGTTAATGAATACACCCACAAAATGTATTGGCATCTATCTCCTTTAACTCCTTTATTATTATTCTACAACAGCCAATACATCACTCTGACGCATCATCAAATACTTCACGCCGTTGAATTCCAGTTCTGTGCCTGAATACTTTCCGTACAGAACCTTGTCACCTACTTTCAGAATCATTTCTTCGTCCTTTGTACCCTTACCTGTTGCAACGACTTCACCTTGCAATGGTTTTTCCTTGGCTGTATCCGGGATGATGATACCGCCGATAGTCTTTTCTTCAGCCGGTGCCGGAAGAATCAGCACTCTGTCTGCTAACGGTTTAATGTTCATAGTTCTTTTCCTTTATATTATTATTATACATTCACTGTCGGGCCTTTGTTCAAAAAGGCTTCACTTTACTTATAGCGAAAACCATGCCAAAAGTTCATTTCCGGCTTTTTATGTCTTTTTGGCAGACACATCTGACAAATCTGTCCGCCACGACATGCATATCTTCCCTTTTTCTGCCACGACCTTTCCGACCGGCAAAGGCGAAAACGTCACTTTACGCTCCGTAAAGCGTTGCTTTACAAACATCATATCTTTAAGTGATTTTTACAATCCAGACAAACAAATAACCAATATTTTTGTTTAAGTTTGCAACCATGAATACGACAGAGCAACCGATTCCCAAGAAGAGCCGTTTCCGATGGATAGGATGGGTGATAGCATCGCCTTTCATCCTCTTTGCCGTATTGGCCATTTTGCTCTACTTGCCGCCCATCCAAAACTTTCTGGTAGGCAAGGCCGCCACCTACGCATCCCAAGCCACCGGCATGAACATCAGCGTCGGACGCATAGCCTTGTCGTTTCCGCTGGACTTGATCATCAAGGACGTTCAAGCCACCACTTCGGAGAAGGACACGCTTCTGCAAGTGGACTACCTGAAAGTGGACCTCCAATTGCTGCCCCTGCTAAAGAAAAGAATCGAGCTGGACGGTATTTCGCTGAAAGGAGCCGTCGTCGATACGCGTGACAAGATACCGGGAGTGTGGGCGAAAGGGAAACTTGGCGAATTCTTTGTCGAAAGCCATGGGGTGATATTCAATCCCGAAACGGCCGTCATAGACCGCATCTCGTTGAAGGACACCGACCTTTCCATCCACCTGAGCGACACAACCCAGCAGGAGGAAACCCCGTCGGACACCCTCTACTGGAAGATTATCCTGAAGAAAATGGACCTGGAGAACGTGGCCTTCCAGCTCCAGATGCCCCGCGAGGAGCTGAATCTAAACGTATCCACCCGGCATACGGCACTCCGCAATGGGCTGATAGACCTCCATCGCGAATCGTACTCCCTCCAATCCTTCACCCTGGAAGAAACCGCCTTTTCATATAACTCCACCCTCGCTTTGACCGAAGTGGACGCCCAATTGGATTCGCTCTATTATTGCGGAAAGGACATTCGGGCACGCATCAGCCGGCTGGACGGCAAAGACCAGTCGGGATTGGAACTGACCGAGGGAAGAGCAAGGCTGACGGCCGACGTCCATCGCATCAACCTGCCGGAACTGACACTCAAGACGACGGATTCAGACCTTTCCATGAACGCCCTGCTGGATTGGGATATCCTCGACATGAACCCTCATGCCACCATGAGGACACAACTGAAAGCCGAAATAGGCAAAGAAGACATCGTACGCATGGCTGGTGCCGTAGACTCCACCTTCAACCTACAGTATCCGGAAGAAGACCTGCTGATAGACACCCAGCTGGAAGGGAACCTTCGCGAGCTGCGCCTCCAAACCTTGTCGGCCCGACTCACGCACAGCTTTGACCTTCAAGCAGAAGGCACCTTGATGCATCTGACCGACACTTTGCTGCGCGGAGGAGAAATCGACCTTCGTGCCGAAACCATGAACATGGATTTTCTGACTCCACTGACCGGAGGAAGCTTCGCCATACCTCCCGCCACCCGCCTGCAAGGAAAATTCACCATGGCCGGCCCCGACATGGAAGCCAATCTGACCTTATACCAACCCGAATCCGACGCTTTCATCGGAACAGATTCCCTCCTGACCGTCACACCTGAAGATTCGATACTGACAGACAAAGGCTTCGAAACGAAACATGCCGCACGGATAGCTGCCCGATACAACACCTCCCGACAAGCCTATAGCGCCGACATGACCATCAACGACCTGGACATGCACCAATATCTGCCCCAAGACTCCATCTTCGGCATCTCGGCACAGCTCCAGATACAAGGCGAAGGCACGGACCTGTTCGCCCCGCAAACCCGTCTCAACGCCCAAGGAAGTATCAGCAAACTGCATTACACGTCCTACCTCCTCTCCGGGTATGAACTGGAAGCCACCCTGAAGGAGCAGCTGC
>JAFXDG010000138.1 GCA_017521285.1 Bacteroidaceae bacterium
CATTGGTCCAGGTCTGCTTGTTACTGTCGGCTTCATAGACCCAGGCAACTGGGCTTCAAACTTTGCTGCAGGCTCTGAGTTTGGCTATTCCCTGTTGTGGGTAGTCACTCTCTCCACGATTATGCTGATCATTCTCCAGCACAATGTTGCCCACTTGGGCATTGTGACCGGACTTTGTTTGAGTGAAGCGGCTACCCAATATTGTCCCAAATGGCTTTCACGCCCTATTTTGGCCAGTGCCGTTCTTGCATCCATCTCTACCTCACTTGCTGAGATATTAGGAGGTGCGATTGCCCTTGAGATGCTCTTCAAGATACCCATAGTGTGGGGTTCTATTCTGACCACCCTCTTTGTGGTCATCATGCTCTTCACCAATTCCTACAAGAAGATTGAACGCGCCATCATCGCTTTTGTTTCTGTCATTGGCCTTTCTTTCCTTTATGAACTCTTTCTTGTTGAGATAGATTGGCCGCTTGCAGCCCGTTCGTGGGTTACCCCCTCCATACCTGAAGGTAGTATGCTCATTATAATGAGTGTATTAGGTGCTGTAGTGATGCCTCACAACCTTTTCCTCCACTCCGAGGTTATTCAGAGTCATGAATACAACAAGGGTGATGAAGCTTCGATGAAGAAACGCCTGAAATATGAATTCTACGACACTCTGTTTTCCATGTTGGTAGGATGGGCCATCAACAGTGCCATGATTCTATTGGCTGCCTCCACTTTCCATCGTACAGGTACTCCTGTTGAAGAATTACAACAGGCTCAATCACTTCTTACCCCACTGCTTGGCCAGTCGGCTGGAATTGTTTTTGCATTGGCTCTGCTCATGGCTGGCATCTCGTCTACCATTACAAGCGGCATGGCTGCAGGCTCCATCTTTGCCGGCATTTTTGGCGAGTCCTACCACATCAAGGACATACACTCCCGCGTCGGAGTGCTTCTTTCGTTGGGTATTGCCTTGCTCATCATATTCTTTATTGACAACCCATTCTATGGGCTTATTATTTCACAGATGATTTTGAGTATGCAGTTACCCTTCACTGTTTTCCTTCAAGTAGGATTGACCTCTTCACGTCGTGTGATGGGTGATTATGTCAATTCACGATGGAGCACCTTTGTACTCTATGCCATTGCAGCGATAGTATCAGCCTTGAATATCATGCTGTTATTTTCATAATTGAAGGAATATTTTTAACTTTGTGGGGTATTTGACGTAGGGGAGTTTGCCCAATGGTTGAGCTCCCTTTAACTCATAATAGATAAGACAGATAGATGGACAAGACAAAATGCATGGCTGCGCTGTTCGATTTCGATGGAGTGGTGGTTGATACCGAACCTCAATACACGATTTTCTGGGATGAACAAGGCCGGAAATACCTGTCGAAAGAAGATTTCGGACGAAGCATCAAAGGCCAGACTTTGGGACAGATATTCGGTGGACATTTTGCAGGGATGGATGAAATCCAACAACAGATTGTAAGTGACCTCAACGAATACGAAAAACACATGAAGTTTGACTACATGCCAGGCGTGGTGGAATTTATGAAATCCTTACGTGCGAATGGTATCAAGTTAGCTATTGTGACCAGTTCGAACGACTTGAAGATGGCCAATGTTTATCGTGAACATCCGGAACTGATGACATTGGTAGACCGCATCCTGACTTCCGATTCGTTCACCCGTTCAAAACCCGATCCAGAATGCTTTTTAATGGGAGCAAAAGTGTTTGATACTGTGGTAGATAATTGCATAGTGTTCGAGGATTCCTTTCATGGTTTGGAAGCAGCTCGAAGAGCCGGTATGAAGATTGTTGGACTCTGTACTACAAACCCTCGTGAAGCCATTCTGGACAAGGCTGATGTGGTCATGGATGACTTTACTGCCTTTACTGTACAGCATTTTGAATCCCTGTTAGATACAAAGTAAATACATATACAAAACAATATTAAAAGATAGATTATGGCAGGATATTTGTCGGGTGATGCGCGCAAGGTGACCACCCATCGTTTGGTAGAAATGAAACAGCGTGGTGAAAAGATTTCCATGCTGACTTCTTACGATTATACAACCGCCCAGATTGTTGACGGAGCAGGCATTGATGTGATTCTGGTGGGCGACTCAGCTTCGAATGTGATGGCTGGAAATGTTACCACTTTGCCCATCACTCTCGATCAGATGATTTATCATGGTAAGGCCGTGGTGCGTGGTGTGAAGCGTGCGTTGGTAGTGGTCGACATGCCGTTTGGCACTTATCAGACTTCGGCTTACGAAGCTGTGACCAATGCCATTCAAATTATGAAAATTACGCATGCTGATGCACTGAAACTGGAAGGTGGAGAAGAGGTGATTGACTCGGTGAAGAAGATTATTGCATCGGGTATTCCTGTGATGGGACACCTGGGTTTGATGCCACAATCCATCAACAAATATGGCACCTATGCTGTGCGCGGCAAGAGCGATGAAGAAGCTGAAAAGCTATTGCGCGATGCCCACATGCTTGAAGATGCCGGCTGTTTCGCCCTTGTGCTCGAAAAGATTCCGGCTGCTTTGGCCGAACGTGTTTCGAAGGAACTGACTATCCCTGTGATAGGTATCGGAGCTGGTGGAAATGTGGATGGACAGGTACTTGTAGTGGCCGATATGCTCGGTATGACCAATGGTTTCAGTCCTCGTTTCCTCCGTCGCTATGCCGACCTACACACGGTGATGACTAATGCCATCAGCCAGTATGTGGAAGATGTGAAGCAGGGTGATTTCCCGAATGAAAATGAACAATACTAATTTATAACTCACCACAGATTACACAGATGAACACAGATTGTTTATTTTATAAATTATTTTGTCTGTGATAATTTGTGTAATCTGTGGTGAAAAAAGAACAATAATATGGCAACAGTAGACGATAAAAAAATCATCTTTTCGATGGTGGGTGTCAGCAAAGCCTTCCAAGCGAACAAGCAAGTTTTGAAGAACATCTACCTGTCTTTCTTTTATGGTGCCAAGATTGGTATCATCGGTTTGAACGGCTCGGGTAAGTCCACCTTGCTGAAAATTATCGCCGGTCTCGACAAGAGCTATCAAGGCGAAGTAGTATTCTCGCCGGGTTACTCGGTAGGTTACTTGGCTCAGGAACCTCAGTTGGACGACACCAAGACCGTTAAGGAGGTGGTCATGGAAGGCGTTCAACCTATTGTGGATGCCTTGAATGAATACGAAGAAATCAACAATAAGTTCGGTCTTCCGGAATATTACGAAGATCCGGACAAGATGGATGCCCTCTTTGCCCGTCAGGCAGAATTGCAGGACATCATCGATGCAACCGATGCATGGAACCTCGACAGCAAGTTGGAACGCGCCATGGACGCTCTCCGTTGTCCGGCCGAAGACCAACCGGTGAAGGTACTTTCGGGTGGTGAACGCCGCCGTGTGGCTCTTTGTCGCCTTTTGTTGCAGAAGCCCGATGTGTTACTGCTTGACGAACCGACCAACCACCTCGATGCAGAATCCATCGACTGGCTGGAACAACACTTGCAACAATAC
>JAFXDG010000139.1 GCA_017521285.1 Bacteroidaceae bacterium
GAGCGGCATTGTAGGAGTGAGCAACATCATGCTCATCACCGTCAAGGAACGTACCCACGAGTTCGGCATCCGCAAGGCACTGGGAGCCAAGCCACTATCCATCCTATGGCTGATTATTGCCGAGAGTGTAACGATTACCACCTTCTTCGGATACATCGGCATGGTGGCGGGCATAGCCGCAACCGAGTACATGAACGCCATAAGCGGAGCGCAAGTCGTAGATATCGGGGTAGCCTCGGCCACGGTGTTCGAGAACCCTACGGTCGACTTGCACATCGCCATCCAAGCCACATTGACACTCGTCATAGCAGGTACCTTGGCTGGATTCTTCCCGGCACGCAAGGCGGTCATGATCCGCCCGATAGAAGCCCTGAGAGGATGATTATTTGAGTTATAAGTTATGAGTTTTGAGTTATGAGATTATTCAGAATAGACATAGACCGATGGGAGGAAATCCTCATCACCATCACCCGCAACAAGACGAGGAGCCTGCTCACCGCCTTCGGGGTGTTTTGGGGTATCTTCATGCTGGTGGCTCTGATGGGAGGAAGTCACGGGCTGAAAGACATGATGGCCGCCAACTTCAAGGGCTTTGCCACCAATTCGGGCTTTACCGTAAACACGCAAACCAGCAAGGCGTATAAAGGATTCCGCAAAGGCCGCTGGTGGAATATAGAAACGAACGATTTGGAACGGATACGTCAAGCGGTACCCGGCATCGACATACTTACTCCTTGCAATGACAAATGGGGCATTCAAGGCAGCTTCGACAAGAAAGTGATAACCGGATGCTCGATGAAAGGGGTATATCCCGAATATGGGGAGATAGAAACGCCTACCATGAGCATGGGAAGGTTCATCAACCACATCGATGTGAAAGAGAGACGGAAAGTGTGCGTCATTGGCCAACAAATTTACGAAACGCTGTTCCCCGAAGGAGACAACCCCTGCGGAAAGTTCATCAACGTGAACGGTACGTATTATCAAGTGATTGGAGTAAACACATCGCCGGGGAATATAAGTGTAAACGGATGGCCCCCCACCACGTTCGTCATT
Source organism: Bacteroidaceae bacterium (assembly GCA_017521285.1). GTDB lineage: Bacteria > Bacteroidota > Bacteroidia > Bacteroidales > Bacteroidaceae > Phocaeicola_A. The sequence continues at coordinate 1,057 of JAFXDG010000139.1, forward strand.
CCCTTTACCACCATGCAACAACAATACAATTTCGGCAACCGTGTGAACCTGCTGTGCTATACGGCCAAAGAAGGTTATGCCATCAAGGACATACAGGAACAAATAGAACCGGTACTGAAACAAGCCCACCTGATACATCCCGACGACAAGCAGGCGGTTATCCATGTCAATGCCGAAGCCATGTTCAGTATGGTAGACAACTTGTTCAAGGGCATCAACATCCTGAGTTGGATGGTGGGTCTCGGCACCTTGCTGGCCGGCGCCATCGGAGTGAGCAACATCATGATGGTAACCGTCAAGGAACGTACCACCGAGATAGGTATCCGACGGGCCATCGGCGCACGCCCCCGCGACATCATGAACCAGATATTGTCCGAAAGTATGGTGCTGACCAGCCTGGCCGGTATGCTGGGCATCTGTTTTGCGGTGTTCATCCTTCAGATGATGGAAATGGGAACCGCCCAATCGGATATGCCCGGGCATTTCCAAATCAGTTTCTGGGGAGCCATCGGGGCTTGCCTCATCTTGATGTTGCTGGGGATGTTTGCCGGATTGGCACCCGCCTACCGGGCCATGGCCATCAAACCGATAGAAGCAATCAGGGATGAATGATTGGAAGTTATGAGTTATGAGTTTTGAGTTATGAGTTGAATAATATAAACAAACATCAAATATGAAAAAGTATGTAAAGATTGCATTGCTCGCCATTGTAGCAATCATTTTCTTGGGAACGTTCGTGTTCCTTTACCAAAAGTCGCAACCCGTTGTAGAGCTTTACGAGGTAATGGAAGTAACCACCGGCAATTTGGAGAAGACCACCATTGCCACCGGTAAGATAGAACCGCGCGACGAAATCCTGATCAAGCCGCAAATATCGGGCATCATCGATGCGGTGTACAAGGAAGCCGGCGAAAAGGTAAAGAAGGGCGAAGTGATAGCCAAAGTAAAGGTCATCCCCGAACTGGGGACACTGAACTCGGCCGAAAGCCGCGTGCGGTTGGCCGAAATCAATGCCCACCAAAGTGAAACCGACTTCTCGCGCATGAAGAAGCTATACGAAGAAAAGCTGATCAGTGCGGAAGAATACGAAAAGAGCGAAGTGAGCGTCAAACAAGCCCGCGAAGAATTGCAAACCGCCAAGGACAACCTGGAAATCGTGAAGGAGGGAATCACGCAAAACAGTGCCTCGTTCAGCAGTACCCTGATACGTTCTACCATCGACGGACTGATACTGGATGTACCCATCAAGGAAGGAAACTCGGTCATCATGAGCAACACCTTCAACGATGGTACCACCATTGCCACCGTGGCCGACATGAACGACTTGATTTTCCGTGGCAACATCGACGAAACCGAAGTGGGACGCCTGCACGAAGGTATGCCTGTAAAGATTACCCTCGGTGCCTTGCAGGACATGGAGTTTCAAGCCGAGCTGGAATACATCTCACCCAAAGGGGTGGAGGAAAACGGAGCCAACCAGTTCGAAATCAAAGCGGCCATCCGGGTGCCCGATAGCGTAACGGTACGTTCGGGCTATAGCGCCAATGCCGAAATCGTATTGCAACGCGTGCAAGATGTGTTGACCATCCCCGAAAGTTGTGTGGAATTCAGCGGAGACACCACCTTTGTATATGTGCTCACCCAAAGCGAGCCCCAACTATTTAACCGTCAACAGGTAAGCATAGGCATGAGCGACGGCATCAACATTGAAATCAAGGACGGATTAGCCGAAGGACAAAAAGTCAGAGGAAACCAAACAGAATAACATCATGAAACACATATTCCTTATCATTGCATGGTCATTGACCTGTTTCTGCCTACAGGCGCAAGAGGTGTGGGATTTACAGAAATGCATCTCGTATGCCATTGAACACAATCTAAGCATCAAGCGTCAAGAAGCGACCCTTGACCAGAACAAGGTCGATTTAAACACCGCACAATGGAGCCGCCTGCCCAATGTGAACGGAAGTGTGGGCCAGTCCTTCAATTTCGGGCGTGCCCTCCAAGCCGACAATACGTACGGCAACCGCAACACGCAAAGTACCAACTTTTCAATCGGCACCAATATACCTTTGTTTACAGGGTTGCAAATCCCGAACAATATCGCTTTGGCCAAGCTGAATCTGAAAGCAGCCATCGAAGACCTGAATAAGGCGAAAGAGGACATCAGCATTCAAGTCACCTCCTATTATCTTCAAGTATTGTTCAACGAAGAATTGACAAAAGTGGCGCACAACCAAGTGGCGTTGAGCAAAGAACAGCTGGAACGGAAAGTAGCGTTCTTCAAGAATGGCAAGAGCTCAGAAGCCGAAGTGTACGAAGCCAAGTCACGCTTG
>JAFXDG010000140.1 GCA_017521285.1 Bacteroidaceae bacterium
GACCACAATTTTAGCCAAGTCGAAAGAAGCTTCAGGAACCGTCACTGCATATTTTCCGGCATGTTTGGCATAATCGTATACCTTTGCAGAATAAAGCAATGTCTTTGTGGGGATGCATCCTTCATTCAGACAAACTCCTCCAAGGCTGTTCTTTTCAAACAGCACAACGCTCAGGCCTGCTTTGCCTGCCGCTTCAGCAGCTGTATAACCCGCCGGGCCGCCGCCAATAATTGCCAATTGGTATTTCATGGTATTTTACGGAATTTAATTTGTATTTTTGTGCAAGATAGACATTTTTTTCAGTATCATTGCAACGTTTCTGCGAAAGTTTGCGTCTAATAAGGAAAGAAACCATAAAAACAAAGAAGAATATGAAAAAGAATCTGTATGTGTGGGCAATGCTCATGGTTGTCAGCCTCTTCACTTCAGCTTGCAAGGAGGTATTTGTTCCCAGTAAGGAATACATCACCCAAAAGGTATCGGTGGATGCGTTTGACGCCATCGAAGCCCATACCGCCATCAAGGTGGTGTACACGCAAGTCAGCACCCACCAGTCCATCGAAGTTTATGCTCCCGACAACATGATGGAATACATCGAAGTCAAGGTAGAGAACAATACACTTGTCGCCTCCCTCAAGCTGCCCAAGATGGGATTTGTCATCAAAGGGGACTATACCGCCGAAGTGCGGGTTACGGCACCGGCTGTACGCAAAGTGACCGCATCGAGCGCCAGCGAAATCATTTTGGAAAGAGGTCTGAGAAACCCGAATCCTGTAAGTCTGGAAGCATCGAGTGCCGCCCAAATCAAAAGTGGGAAAATCACCAGCCAGGAAGTTTCACTTCTTGCTACAAGCAGCGGCAGCATAACGGTGAAGAATATCCATAGCCAAGGTTTCAAGGCTGAAAGCAACAGTGCGGGCAATATCAACATTCTGGAAATGAGTTCGGAAGTGGTGGAAGCAGAAGCCAACAGTGCAGGCAAAGTAGAGTTGAAAGGAAACTGCATGCGGGCTACGCTGACGGCATCGAGTGCCGGAAACCTGAATGCCAGCGAACTGACAGCCGGACACGTCACTGCTGATGCCAGCAGTGCAGGCAATGTATTCTGTCATGCGAACGAATCCTTGAAGGCCAATGCCTCATCCGCCGGAAACGTTAAATATAAAGGAGAACCGAAGGACTTGTCCATACCTGAAAAGGGAGGTGTCCAACGAATGGAATAACAAGAATCCGTGCCTAAAAAATAGTGGATGTGCATTTCGACACACCCACATTCTTTGTTAAATGGCGTAATGCCCTTTGATGTAATCCAAGATGCTGAAAAGCTCCTTCACCGTCTCGGCACGCAGCATGGCAATGCGCGTTTCCTTGAAGTTGGGTATGCCCTTGAACATCGGCGAATTGGCCAAATGGCGACGCACATGAAGGATGCCCCGTCGTTCGTCCAACATGTTTACACTGTCCAATACCTGTTGGCGAAGAGTCTCCATTTTCCAGTCAAACGACAAAGGCGGGAGTTCTTCACCGGTCTGCAGATAGTGCTTCACTTCCTTGAATATCCAGGGACGTCCGAAACTGGCACGACCTATCATAATACCATCCACTCCATATTTCTCGAAACATTCCTTGGCGCGTTGGGGAGTAGTGACATCTCCGTTGCCGATAATGGGAATGTGAATGCGCGGATTCTTCTTGATGTCGCCTATCAGTGTCCAGTCGGCCTCACCCGTATACATCTGTGCACGTGTCCGGCCATGTACGGTCAATGCCTCGATGCCACAATCCTGCAACTGCTCGGCCAAATCCACAATAATCCGATGGTCATGATCCCATCCCAAACGGGTCTTTACCGTTACGGGTATCTTCACGGCATCCACCACGGCTTTGGTAATCTCCAGCAGCAAAGGGATATTCTGAAGCATGCCTGCACCGGCGCCTTTTCCTGCCACCCGTTTCACAGGACATCCGAAATTGATATCAAGAATGTCGGGCTTCGCTTCTTCCACTATCTTGGCAGCTTCCACCATGGTGGGTACATCCTTCCCATAAATCTGGATAGCCACGGGGCGTTCCTGCTCGTCGATGTTCAACTTCGCCATGGTCTTGTTCACCGATCGTATCAATGCATCAGCTGAAACGAACTCAGTATAAACCATATCCGCCCCAAACCGCTTGCACATCAGGCGGAAAGCAGGGTCGGTCACGTCTTCCATCGGAGCCAGAACAACGGGTTGTTCGCCCAAGTCTATATTTCTGATTTTCATTTTTCGTTTTCTTGTTTTTCACCACAGATTGCACAGATTAGCACGGATTTTTCATTTATCTGTGTTAATCTGTGCAATCTGTGGTGTTATTCTGCTGCAAAAATACAGAAAAAACACCTACCTTTGCACAAACAGCAAACAAAACGTTTATGTACGACATCAAAGACTTCGAAATAATGGCACCGGTCGGCTCGCGCGAATCCTTGGCGGCGGCTATTCAGGCAGGTGCCGATTCCATCTACTTCGGTATCGAGAGTTTGAACATGCGGGCACGCTCGGCCAGCACTTTTACCATCAACGACCTGCGCGAAATAGCCCAGATATGTGATGAACACGGCATCAAGAGTTACCTCACCATCAATACCATCATCTATGACGAGGATGTGAAACTGATGCGTACCATCGTGGATGCAGC
>JAFXDG010000141.1 GCA_017521285.1 Bacteroidaceae bacterium
GGTTCATGTGTCGTCCGATGGTTCTGGCCACTTCGAGCACATATTTCAGGTCGGCACTGCCGTCTTCATCGGGAGGGGTACCTACGGCGCTGAAAATGATTTCCACTTGGTCGAGGCAATCGGCCAGTGAGGTGGAGAAGTGCAGTCGTCCTGCCTTCACGTTCTTCAGCACCATGTCTTCGAGGCCCGGTTCATAGATGGGGATGATTCCCTTTTTCAGGTTTTCTATCTTTTCTTCATTGACGTCGATACATGTCACGTTGGCACCGGTTTCGGCAAAGCATGTGCCGGTCACCAGCCCTACATATCCTGTTCCTACGATTGCTATGTTCATGATTCAGAATCTTATTTCGTGCAAATGTATATAAAATAATTCAACTTTCGCAAGTAAATAATGGAGATAAAAGGAGATAATAGGAAGATAATTGGAGATAAAGGCCCATACATTTTGTATAGGTATTCATCAACAAGACTATTAGCTTTTAACTCCCTGTCCGAAGGACGAGCGAAGCGATAACTCCCTTTAACTCCTTTATCTACAGATAATTCTACTTGATAAACTTAAATAAAATAATAACCTGTTGATAATTTTATGAGCAAAAATAAGGTGGAATCGAATTAAAAGTCTATTTTTGCAGACATGATTGAATTAGCCAAGCATATAGAAATCCTGCTGCTGGACAATGACTGCGTGACCGTCCCCGAATTGGGAGGGTTCATCGCCCATTACCAGTCGGCACGCTATGTGGAGGAAGAAGGCCTGTTCCTGCCCCCTACACGTACCGTAGGCTTCAATCCGCAGCTCATCATGAACGACGGATTGCTGGCCCAGTCCTATATGCAGGCCTATCATACCGACTTCCCCGATGCTACACGCCGCATCCAGATGGCTGTCAACGAGCTGAAGGAAGTCCTCTATACCGATGGCGTGGCCGACCTCCATGGCATTGGTGTTATCAACTACAACATTCATGGCAACTTTGAGTTCCAGCCTGCCGAGGGGGGTATCCTTTCCCCTTCCATCTATGGACTGGGCTCGTTCTCCATGGCTCCGTTGGGTGCCGAGGCTGTCGATGTGGCTCCCGTGCAGGAACCCCTCCCGGTGGTCGAATCCCAACCGAAGGAAATCCGCATGGTGCCCCGTTGGGTCGGTCATGTGGCAGCCGCTGTCATTGCCGTCATCCTGTTCTTCACCTTCTCCGTACCGGTGGAGAATACCTATGTGGACCAAGGCAACTATGCCTCTCTGGGCACTGCCTGTCTGTTTGACGACATCCGTTCCCACTCCATGGCCACTACCCTTTCCTCGCTTGCCACTGAGGCCGAAAAGGCTGCCGACCAGCAGATTAAACCCGTGAAGGTGAAGGTAGAAAAGGTGCCTGCCGTGAAGGTGGAACCCACTCCTGCCGTGAAGGTATCCGCTCCCGAGGTCAAGGCCGAAGTGAAGGTGGAAGCCAAGGCCGAAACCAAGGTAGAAGCCCCCGTGGCTGTGAAGGCCGAACCGGTGAAGGAAACCCAAGTACAAGGCAAGAAGAAGTACCATCTGATAGTATCCAGTCTCGCCACCATGGCCGATGCTCAGAAGATGCTCCGCAAGTATGCCGATCAAGGTTATACGGATGCCACTGTCGTTGAGGGTAGCGGACGTTTCCGCATTGCGCTCTACAGCTATTCCGACCGTACTGCCGCCCAGCAGAAAATCGCAGAACTGAAGCAGAACGATGCATTCAAGGATGCATGGATGCTGACTTCCAAATAAATTCCCCCAATCAATTCCGATGAAAAGAATTCTTTGTCCTAAGTGTGATAACTACATCACTTTTGATGAAACGAAATACAGCGAAGGCCAGTCGCTGGTCTTTGTGTGCGAACATTGCAAGAAGCAGTTCAGTATCCGAATCGGCAAGGCCAAGCTGAAGGCCACCCGCAAGGAAGAAGTGCTCGACGAACAGGCCAACAGCCAGGACTGTGGCAGTGTGGTGGTGGTCGAGAATGTGTTCGGCTACAAGCAGGTGCTCCCCCTTCACGAGGGTGACAATGTGATAGGCCGTCGCAACAAGGGCACCGATGTCGATGTCTCCATCGAGACTGCCGACCCCAGCATGGACCGCCGTCATTGCATCATCAACGTGAAGCGTAACAAGCAGGGCGCCTTGGTCTACACCCTGCGCGACAATCAGAGTGTGACCGGCACATTCCTGATGAACGAGATACTGGGCGACAAGGACCGTGTCCGCATCGAAGAGGGAGCCATCATTACCCTCGGTGCTACGACCCTCATCCTGCGTGCTGCCGGCGATGTTGAACCCTAAAAACCACCCGAGGAACTGCCTATGGCTATCAATGCAAGTCAACTGCTCTCTACAAAATGGCTGGACAAGGCACGCAAGTACGTGGCCAATCCCAAACGAATGAAGCTGCTGCTGGTGCAGCTGGGTGCCTGTCTGACGAAGGACGGCCTTGCTCAGGCCAAGGAACATCTGCTGTTGCTCTATCACTACGTGAAGG
>JAFXDG010000013.1 GCA_017521285.1 Bacteroidaceae bacterium
CAGAGCACTGTGCTCCCCTCGCTACGGCACAGAAGCACATCTAGTGCTTCTTTCTACGAGCCTTGCTACGCCTAAGCGAAGCGTCACTCCTACACTCCTGTACTCCTGAAAGTTGAGCTTGCGAAACTTTAATAATTTATCTGCGTTATCCGCGTCATCCGCGTCTAAAAAATGAAATGAGGGCATTTGTATAGAATGCACATTCTCCTTCTCAATTTTGTCAATTTACATAATTTTATTTGGATTTGGATTGTTGTCCCCCTTCAAGGTATTCATAATAGTTCCCTTTCTTGAAACGCAGTGCGAAGTTGCGCACATTGTAATCAAAATTGGGGGCACAGGTCAGCTTCAAACGGTTTCCTTCCTGTTCGATAGTGAGCCATTTCATCCAAAGCGGAGAATCAAGTTCCCATCCGTCAGTGTTTGCCATCACTTCTACGGTACCACCTTCCAAAGGGAATTGTATCTTGTTCGGGGTGAATCCGATGATGTCTGTGGCTGGGATTTCACCGGCAGCTTGCTGGATACCAGGTATATTGGGGTAATAATTGAGGTGGGATAAAGCAAGGTCGAATATACGAGGTTCAGAGGTCGGATTCTCTTCAGCCTCCAGCTCTATCCGATTCTCTTCGTGGCGTATTGTCAGCCAATCGTATTGTCCGTCAAGTACTTTGTCATATTCAATCGGATAGTGTTTTCCATCAACAAAGACTCCTATGATTCGGGTCCATTTTGTTTTTGTTGTAATGGTTGTAGCTCCTCCATTACAGTCAAACTTGACGGCACGTGACGATGGCTCTACCGGATCGACAAGAGTTAACCCATCCATCATTTCTCCTTCTTGTACACCATTCAATGTGGCAATACGGTTCTTGCTTTGAAACTCTATCTGGAACTTCCGGATATTTTGAAATCCTGAATTCGCGGCGGCATAAATGACAACTCTGTTGGCATGGGTCTCGATGGTCAGCCAGTCACAGGTCTTTACAGTCTTTTCACCGCGCATTTGAGCTTTTCTCTCTTCCGACGTAAATTTGAAGGTCGCATCGTCGGTTACGACTTTTTGGATGTACCAATCTTCTTCATCAATTTCCACGTAACGGAATCCTCCATGATACATGTAAGTGAGACTATCGGTTGACAAAGGAATCTTTTCTTTCGTTAAAGTCTTGTCATCATCGTTGCATGCAGTGATAATAAATGCTGAAAGCATTAAAAATAAGAACTTTCTCATAATACTGATGTTTAAATTGTTAATACTGATGTTTAAATTGTTAATATGCTGCAATATTACTGATAATTTCATATTCTCCATGTAAGGTTCCTTTTTTTTTATCGTTATTTAACGGTATGTTATGGTATAGACTTTCATATATCAGGTAAAGTTGTATCGTACTGTCGTTATTGTCAAGGTTTTCAGAGTGAGAAATTCAAATGTGTATCATTTAGTTTTTGTTTAAAATCTTGTCCCTTTCGAAAGAAAATCTTATCTTCGCGTCGTAATTGGGGATGAAGGTGTTGGAATACGAAAGGAATGCATCTGAAACCTATGCGAAAAGATAACAATATCGGAAAAAATATGATACTATGAAAAGGAATGTATGGAAAAGAATGACAGCATGGACGATGTGTGCAATGTGGTCGGTGTGTGCTGTGTCACAGGTGACACTGGATATTGATGCCGGTAAGCGCGGTGCCATGATTGGTGACCGGCACTATGGAATCTTTTTTGAGGAAATCAACCATGCCGGTGATGGCGGACTCTATGCCGAACTGATTCACAACCGTTCGTTCGAAGACAATGCGTCGAACCCCGACAACTGGTGGACGGTAGGCAATGGCGCGATGAGTCTGGAGAATGAAGGAATGTTGAACGACGTGCAGATGTTTGCTCTCCGTGTAACGATGAATGGGGCAGGCGATGGTGTGCGCAACAATGGATTCTGGGGTATCAACGCAGTGCAGGGACGAACCTATAAATTGGCATTCTGGGCCAAGAGTGAAGCAGGATATTCGGGCACACTGATGGCTCGGTTGGAAACAAAAGACGGAGTTTCGTTGGGAGAAGTGGCTATCCCTGTGACATTGGACGGGCAATGGCAGAAGGTGATGGCTGAGTTGACCGCTACGGCAGATGATGACCAGGCGTGGTTCTCGCTGACTTCGTCGGTGGCTGGCGAATTGTGCTTGGATGTGGTGAGCCTGTTTCCCCCGACTTACAAGGGACGCGAGAACGGTTGCCGCATCGATTTGGCGGAGAAACTGGAAGCTATAAGCCCCGCTTTTGTCCGTTTCCCGGGCGGATGTTATGTGGAGGGGCAATGGGCCAATGACAAGACCAACCGCTTTGAGTGGAAGAATACCATCGGGCCGATAGAGGAGCGCCCCGGACATCGTAATATCAACTGGAACTACAACGTCAGCGACGGATTCGGCTTTCACGAAATGTTGCAACTGACTGAAGACCTCGGAGCCGAACCGCTGTTTGTAGTCAACATGGGAATGGGCCACGGATGGGTGGTGAACTACAACGATATAGGCGAATACATCCAAGAGGCATTGGATGCGATTGAATATTGTAATGGGGATGTCACTACTACATGGGGAGCCAAGCGTGCGGCGAACGGACATCCCGAACCCTTCAACCTGAAACTGATAGAGATTGGAAACGAGAACTATAACTTTTACTCCGACAACAACAACGACCAGAGCGATCACTATGCCGAGCGCTATTACCAATTCTACCAAGCCATCCGTGCCAAGTATCCCGACATGGTGATTATCGGCAACGTGGAGTCATGGGGTACGGACAATCCCACATGGCGCAATTCCTATCCCGTTGATGTGGTGGACGAGCACTACTATCGTAGCCCCTCGTGGTTTGTCAACCAATACAACAAGTATGATGCTTATGACCGTTCGCGTCCCAAGGTTTATGCCGGTGAGTATGCCGTCACTCAGGATTTCGGTACGACTGGCCATTTGCGTGCTGCATTGGGTGAAGCGGTCTATATGTTAGGCATGGAGAACAACTCCGATATGTGTGTGATGAACAGTTATGCCCCCATCTTTGTCAATGAAAATGACCAGAAGTGGCGTCCCGACATGGTTCGTTTCAACAGTAGCAAGAGTTTCGGTACCCCTTCGTATCATGTGCAGCAACTCTTCCCCAACAATGTGGGCAAACAGAATGTGAAATGGATTGAGACAGGCAATCAGATGCGGAACGGTGGAAGCAGGTTCGGATTGAGCACGTGGAGCACAGCGGCTACTTTTGATAACGTGAAGGTGACGGATGCCGACGGAACGGAACTGTTCAGCGACGATTTCTCGGCCGACAATGGCATGTGGAGTAGCCCGGGCGGCCGTTGGAGCGTGGGCAACGGTGTGTTGACACAGGGCAGCACCAGTATGCAGGGACAGATTTATCTCTGTTCGGTGGAAGCTGGTGAAAACTATACGTTGGAACTGGATGCCACGAAAATGAGAGGAGCCGAAGGTTTCCTCATCGCCTTCAATTATCTGAATGCTGACAATTACTGTTGGTGGAACTTGGGTGGATGGAACAATGCTACCCACGGAGTGGAGGTGTGTACCGACGGAGTGAAATCGACTGTAGCCAGCCGTAGCGGCTCTTTGGTGACAGGACAGACCTATCATCTGAAAATAGAAGTGGCAGGCGCCAAGGTGAAATGCTATATGGACGATGAGTTGATGCACGAGTTCACCTTGCCCGTGCAACGTAAGGTGTATGTTTCTTCCAATATCGATGATGAAGCCGGAATGCTTTATGTGAAGATTGTCAATCCGAACAACGTGGAGGCTCCCACTGTCATCAATCTGAAGAATGCAACCCTGAAAGCGGGTAGCCTGATACTGATGACCAGTGAAAGTTCGGAAGATGAAAATACGATGAATAATCCGACGAACGTATATCCTACGGCAGAGACCTCGCTCACGGGTATCAATGGAAACACCATAACTTATACAGTACCGGCCAATTCGCTGAACATCCTGCGCCTGTCGGTGACAGACATTGTGAAGTCCGGACAGACAGGTGAACAGGCTTCGGCCACCCAAGTGGAGGCTTTCAAGAAACAGTTGGCAAGCACGATGGGCAAGCTGAATTTTCTGCATGCTACCGCTTCTTTACCCGGTACAACGCCTGATGGCGCTACCATCCGATGGAAGTTGGCAGAGGAGAAACCCGGCTACGTCTCCCTTACGGCCAACAGTTTTTCACAGACTTTGTTGGTTCAGAAATTGACTGAGGACGAAAAAATGCAAGTGGCTACACTGACGGCCGGTGTCACCTTTGCTGATGGTTCGGTGGCCGAGATTGAATATCCTGTGTATGTGGCTCCTGACGATAACCGTTATGGCTATTTGTACTGCTTCATGAATTCCAATCGCGAGATTACCAATTATGCGTTGGGATCCAAAGAGGATTTGGGCAAGCGCTTCCATGTGTTGTTGGATGGTGCTGAAATTTTCAATACAGCCGAATTGGCCCGTATCGAAGGAGGTACGCGCGATGCTTTCATCTTGCGTGGTGAGAAGGAGAACCAGTACCTGATGGCTACGACCGACATGTGTGTGGCCAAGACCGGTGTGTGGTTCAATTATGGTATAGACCTTCTCCGCTCTACGGATTTGATTCATTGGGAGAGTACGACGTTTGACTTCCGTCAGGGGAAAAAGATTTTTTCCGATCCTGATGCCGTCACCGGTTGCTACGACACCGATGAAGCGTATGCCCGTATCAACCGTGTGTGGGCACCACAAATCATTTGGGACAAGAGCAAACAGGCATATTTGGTGTATTACTCCATGCTTTCAACGAATGAGGGCGACACGTATGACAAGATTTACTATTCTTATGCCGATGCTGATTTCAAGACACTGACCCAACCGCGCATTTTCTTTGATCCGGGTTTCTCGGTGATTGACGGTGATATTGTCTATAATCCCTATGACGGACTTTACCACATGTTTTACAAACGTGAGTCTGCAGGTGGTGCCGACCGTGGTGTGTATGAAGCCACTTCGCCCGTGTTGGTCGGAGGTACGTGGACAGATATTGTGCATGTGACCAACGAGGGAACGGCGCAAGTGGAAGGCTCCAGCACTATCCGTCGAATCAACGAAGATGTCTATAACCTTTATTATATGCGTTACTCTGATGGGTACGAATATAAAGTTTGTGAGACCGACCATGCCGGACTCAATATCTCTTCCTCTTCTGCGTTGCAGGGAAATGGTGCTTTCCAACACGGGTCGTTCATGACGGTCACTGAGGAGGAATACACCATGTTACAGGCATGGAGCGATCTCACTCCTTTGCTGGATAATTGTATCCAAAAAGCTGAAATCAGCGGAAGCAATCTGTTCGACGAAGCCATTGCGCAAGCCAAGCAGGCGTTGGCCCTGACTTCTGTTGCAGAATTGGCAACCGCTCTTCCTGCCGCTTATCAGGCTTTGTTGGAAGCCGACAAACGTTTCCAACACGAAGTTCTGGAGGGGGCTGAAGGCGAGACGGACATCACCTTTATGCTTCAGAATCCCGACTTTTCCAATGGCTCTGCCGGTTGGCTGGGTACGGTTTTCACTGCTGCCAACGGTTATTTGGCCGAGCAGTGGAACAAGACTTTCGACAACTATCAGATACTGGAAGATATGCCGGCCGGAACCTATCGTTTCTCTTGTCAGGGTTTCTATCGCTATGGTACCATTGACAATGCCCGCAATGCCTATCTCAATGGAACCGAGAAACTTCATGCAGAACTGTATATAAACGATGCAGCAGCTCCTTTTGTGTCCATCTATTCTGACACGGAGAACTTCAGCTTCAATCCTTATACCTATCCCGACAATGTGGGTCAGGCCAATGAAGCCTTCAATTTTATAGGGACTTATCAGGGAAATATTGTAGAACTGACGATCACGGAACCCGCAGACTTGAAGATTGGTATGCGCAAGAGTGTGTATGTGGATGCTGACTGGACTATCTTTGACAACTTCAAGCTCAGCTATGTGGCTCCTGATAAACCTGTGAAAGTGACAGATGTCGCTTTCAGCACTTCCAATGTGAGATTGACCGAAGGGGAAACCCAGACGCTTTCCGTGACGGTTACTCCTGAATATGCAACCGATAAGGGATTGGTTTGGACCTCTTCCAATGAGCAGGTGGTCACTGTTGGTGCAGACGGTTGTGTGACGGCCGTAGGCGCCGGGTATGCCATCATTACCGCCACGGCTGCAGATGGTAGTGGAGCTTCTGATACGTGTGTCATCATCGTAAAGGCAGATGGTATTGACGCTGTTCAGACTGATGGTGGCGATGCTGCTGATATATACGATGTCACCGGCCGTTTGGTCAAGAAATCAGCTACTTCTACTGAAGGCCTTCAGAAAGGAGTTTATCTGCAGGGAGGTGAGAAACTGATTGTGAAATAAGGTCTCTTTCGAAAGAAAACCTTATCTTCGCGGCCGAAAGGAATAATTGATTAAGATATTGTTATGTACAAAGACCAACAACTCTATGTGGCCCACTCTGCTGAAGGGCCTATATATATAATAGGTAAGATGGCCAACCGCCACGGGCTGATAGCCGGTGCTACGGGTACAGGAAAAACCGTGACCCTGCAGGTGCTGGCCGAAACTTTCTCGCAAGCGGGAGTGCCTTGTTTCATGGCTGACATGAAGGGCGACCTTTCGGGTATTTCTCAAACGGGAGGTCTGAGCAAGTTTATCGAAAAGCGTTGTGCCGAATGGGGCATGGACACCACGACACTGAAGTTCGAGGGTTGCCCTGTGCGCTTTTATGATGTGTATGGCGAACAGGGGCATCCCATGCGTACGACGATTGAAAAGATGGGGCCAGTACTGTTGGCACGTCTGATGGATTTGAACGAAACACAGACGGGTGTCCTTACTCTTACTTTCCGCATTGCCAAGGACGAGAATCTGCCTCTCATCGACATGAAGGACCTGCGCCTGATGCTCGACTATGTGGCCAAGAATGCCAAGAAGTACGAAACCACTTACGGTAACGTCTCTTCTGCTTCTGTCGGGGCCATCCAACGTGCCTTGTTGGCATTGGCCGAACAAGGGGGAGAGAAATTCTTCGGTGAACCGTCGTTTGACATTTTCGACCTGCTGCAAACCGAGAGTGGACGTGGGGTGATGAACATTCTGGCGGCCGACAAACTGATGCTTCAACCCAAACTTTACTCCACCTTCCTGATGTGGCTCTTGACGGAAATCTATGACAAGATGCCCGAGATTGGTGATATGGAGTTGCCGAAGATGGTCTTTTTCTTCGACGAAGCCCACATGCTCTTCAAGGACACTTCCAAAGCTTTGATTGACAAGATTGAACAGATTGTTCGCTTGATACGTTCCAAAGGTATTGGTGTGTACTTTATCTCCCAATCACCCTCAGACCTGCCCGAAACCATTCTCGGACAATGTGGCAATCGGGTGCAACATGCTCTCCGTGCCTTTACTCCTAAGGATCAGGCAGCGGTGAAGGCGGCGGCTCAGACATTCCGTCCCAATCCGGCTTTTGAAACCGAACGCGAAATATTGGAGCTGGGTACGGGTGAGGCGCTTGTCTCTTTCCTCGATGAGAAAGGGGCGCCTTCTGTTGTACAAAAGGCTAAGATTCTTTTCCCTTTGAGTCAGATAGGAGCCATCACCGCAGAGCAGCGTAGCGCCATCAACAGTTCGTCGCGCATCAGTGGCAAGTACGAGACGGTGGTTGACCGTGAATCAGCTTTCGAACAGATTGTGAAACAGCGCGAAGCCGCCGAAAAGCAGGCTGCTGAAGCCAAAGCCAAGGAGGCTGAAGAAAAGGAGGCTGCCCGCAAAGCGAAGGAAGAGGAGCGCCAATCGGCCAAGAAGAGTAGCCGCTCGTCTGCCAAAAAGAGTATTTTTGCTTCGGTAATTGGCACGGCTGTAACCTATTTTGCCAAGACAGTAGCTACCCAATTGGCCCGCAATTTGACGAAGAAAAGTAAAAGAAAATAAAACCGCGTGCATATTCGCTGAATAATTAGTAACTTTGCACCCGTATTTGTATAGAATAATAATAAAAACAAAATATTAAAAAAGAAAAAAACTATGGCAAAGAAAGCTCTTTTGATGATTCTCGACGGATGGGGAATCGGTAATCATGGTAAAGGTGATGTAATCTTCAACACAGCAACTCCGTATATGGACTATTTGGCTGAGACTTATCCCAACTCTCAGTTGCAGGCCAGTGGCGAGAATGTGGGATTGCCTGACGGACAGATGGGTAACTCTGAAGTGGGTCACCTTAACATTGGTGCCGGACGCATCGTTTATCAGGACCTGGTGAAGATTAATCGTGCTTGTGCCGATGGCAGTATCCTGCAAAACAAAGAGGTGGTAGCTGCTTATTCATACGCCAAGGAGAACGGCAAGAGTGTACACTTGATGGGATTGACCTCAAATGGTGGTGTGCACAGTTCGCTTGACCACTTGTACAAATTGTGCGACATCTCTAAGGAATATGGCATCGAGAATACCTTCATCCACTGCTTTATGGACGGACGCGACACCGACCCCAAGAGCGGTAAGGGATTCATTGAAGAACTGACAGCTCACTGCGCACAGAGTGCCGGTCATGTAGCCTCTATCGTTGGTCGTTACTATGCTATGGATCGCGACAAACGTTGGGAGCGTGTGAAGGTGGCTTACGACTTGCTCGTGAGCGGTGAAGGCAAGCAGGCTACCGATATGGTACAGGCTATGCAGGAAAGCTACGACGAAGGAGTGACCGACGAATTTGTAAAACCCATCCATAATGCCACTGTTGATGGTACTATCAAGGAGGGTGACGTGGTAATCTTCTTCAACTACCGTAACGACCGTGCCAAGGAGTTGACCGTAGTCCTGACTCAGCAGGATATGCCCGAGGCTGGTATGCACACAATCCCCGGACTCCAGTACTACTGCATGACTCCGTACGATGCTTCGTTCACCGGTGTACATATCCTCTTCGATAAGGAGAATGTACAGAATACATTGGGCGAATACCTGAGCACTCAGGGCAAGAGCCAGTTGCACATTGCAGAAACCGAGAAATATGCTCACGTTACCTTCTTCTTCAATGGTGGACGCGAGACTCCGTATGAAGGCGAAGAACGCATCCTGGTGGCTTCACCCAAGGTGGCCACTTACGACTTGCAGCCCGAGATGAGCGCCTTCGAAGTGAAGGACAAGTTGGTAGAGGCTATCCAGTCAGAGAAGTTCGACTTCATCGTAGTCAACTTTGCCAATGGCGACATGGTGGGTCATACCGGTGTCTATAGCGCTATCGAGACAGCTGTGAAGGCTGTTGACGCTTGCGTGAAGGATGTGATTGAAGCTGCTAAGACTGCCGGTTACGAGGCCATCATCATTGCTGACCACGGTAATGCTGACAATGCTGTGAATACCGACGGTTCAGTGAATACTGCCCACTCTTTGAATCCTGTTCCCTTCATCTACGTGACCGAGAACAAGGATGCCAAGGTTGAAGACGGAGTGTTGGCCGACGTGGCTCCCTCTATCCTGCACATCATGGGCTTGCCCCAACCGGCAGAGATGAACGGAAAGTGCTTGATTAAATAAATTCAAGTACAAATTACAAATTACAATGTACAATGTACAATTTGCTATGCGGCATTCAATTGTGCATTGTACATTTGTTTTATAAAGTACTTGAATTGAATTGTACCTTGTAAATGGTAAATTGTAAATGCAATATGATTCAAATAGATGATGTAGTTGTCAGCCTTGATGTGCTGAAGGAAAAATTCTTCTGCGACCTGTCGGCCTGCAAGGGTGAGTGTTGTATCGAGGGCGATGCCGGTGCTCCGTTGGAGTTAGACGAAGTGGCCGAGATAGAGGAGGTGCTCCCCGTCATTTGGGACGACCTTTCGCCCGAGGCGCGTGCCGTCATTGACAAGCAGGGAGTGGCCTATACCGATGAAGAGGGCGACCTTGTGACCTCTATCGTAAATGGCAAGGATTGTGTCTTCACCTGCTATGGCGAAGATGGCAGTTGTTATTGCGCCATCGAAAAGGCATACAGGGCAGGGAAATGCCACTTCTACAAACCTGTTTCGTGCCATCTCTATCCCATCCGCATAGGCGACTACGGTCCCTATAAGGCGGTGAACTACCACCGTTGGGATGTGTGTAAGGCTGCTGTCGTGTTGGGTAAAGCCAAGGATATGCCCGTCTATAAGTTTCTGCGTGAGCCGCTCATCCGCAAGTTCGGTGAAGAATGGTACAAGGAACTGGAAATAGCTGTGGAGGAATTGAAGCAGCAGAATTATATTTGAGGTGGGTGCAAATAAAAAATTAGTGTCGGAATCCGCTCTCTTGCGATCCAACACTAATCCAACACAAAAACTAAACTAGACTTAACTAAACTATTTTAAATTCAGGAATTTCACAATCCCCTTTTTCGTCTGCAAAGATAGACAGTTTTTTTTGTTGATGCAAATTTTACTATAAAATTATGCTTTCTTCAGCCCGAAATGCATCAAGCTCGTAACTGTTGACTTGTTTGTCGGAATTCTTTTCCCGCGTTGCAAATGCGGAAGTCATGTGTACGGCCTCTGTGATACACTCTATAAGAAATCTGCCATCAGCCATTGCCAATGGCCATCCGCCTATTAATAAATAAGGTGGAGGATACCAGTATGGGACATTGCGATAGAGAAATCCGAAAGAAAAAATGTAAGACGGAATATGCTTGTAATACAGTGTGTTATCTTTCTTTGGTGAAAATAATGCAAAAAAACTTGCAGAAAAGTTTGCTCACTTCGTAGAAAACCTGTACCTTTGCATCGCTTTTGAAAAGAAAGGGCACTCCTTCGGGCGTTTAGCTCAGCTGGTTCAGAGCATCTGCCTTACAAGCAGAGGGTCGGCGGTTCGAATCCGTCAACGCCCACACTAACTAAGCACTGCATGATGAATGTGGTGCTTTTTTTGTTTCAGATAGTTTTTTTGATAATCATTCATAATACAAGTATAGAACAATGGCAGCAAAACCGGGAATTCCCAAAGGTACACGTGATTTTTCGCCAGTAGAGATGGCGAAGCGTAACTATATATTCAATACGATTCGTGACGTATATGCCCTCTATGGTTTCCAGCAGATTGAAACTCCGGCCATGGAAAACCTGTCAACCTTGATGGGTAAGTATGGCGAGGAGGGCGACAAACTCCTGTTTAAGATTCAGAATTCGGGTGACTATTTCAAGGAACTTACGGATGAGGAACTGCTCAGCCGCAATGCAGCCAAGCTGGCTTCTAAGTTTTGTGAGAAGGGGTTGCGCTATGACCTTACGGTACCCTTTGCCCGCTATGTGGTGATGCACCGCGAGGAGTTGGCTTTGCCCTTCAAACGTTATCAGATACAGCCCGTATGGCGTGCCGACCGTCCGCAGAAGGGACGTTACCGTGAGTTCTACCAGTGCGATGCCGACGTGGTGGGTAGCGATTCGTTGCTCAACGAGGTGGAACTGATGCAGATTGTCGATACGGTGTTTACCCGTTTCGGCATCCGTGTGTGCATCAAAATCAATAACCGTAAGATCCTGAGTGGAATTGCGGAGATTATCGGCGAGGCTGACAAGATTGTCGATATCACCGTTGCCATTGACAAGTTGGACAAGATTGGGCTTGACAACGTGAATGCCGAGTTGGCTTCCAAGGGTATCAGTCAGGAGGCCATCGACAAGTTGCAACCCATCATTCTGCTCAGTGGCACCAATGCCGAGAAGTTGGCTACACTGAAGAGTGTGCTTGCTGCCAGTGAGATTGGCCTGAAGGGTGTGGAGGAGAGCGAATTTATCCTGAACACACTGGACACACTTGGTTTGAAGAACGAGGTGGAGCTGGACCTCACGTTGGCCCGTGGACTCAACTACTATACGGGTGCCATCTTTGAAGTGAAGGCATTGGATGTGCAGATTGGCAGCATCACCGGTGGCGGACGTTATGACAACCTGACCGGTATCTTCGGTATGCCGGGCATTTCGGGCGTGGGCATTTCGTTTGGTGCCGACCGCATCTTTGACGTGCTTAACCAGCTTGACCTCTATCCCAAAGAGGCAGTCACTGGTACCCGTGTGCTTTTTGTAAACTTCGGAACTGCCGAGATGGCCTATTGTCTCCCGTTGCTTGCCCGCCTTCGTGCGGAGGGCATCTCTGCAGAAATTTACCCTGATAGCAGCAAAATGAAGAAGCAGATGGCCTACGCCAATGCCAAGGCTGTTCCCTTTGTGGCCATTGTCGGTGAAAACGAAATGGCAGCAGGTAAAGTGATGTTGAAGAACATGCTTACAGGTGAACAGAGCCTGCTTACGGCAGAGGAACTGGTCACCTCTTTGGCATAAAGATAATTACTCGATTTTCGTAAGTAAAGGAGTTGCATGATGTCTCTGTCATTCTGAGCCTTAGCGAAGAATCTGATAACGTCAGCATTGCTTGTGCTTACAGATTCTTCGACTTCGCTCAGTATGACAGAGGCCGTCAGAATACTGAATCACAAGCGAATCAACCTGCGAAACTTAATTACTTAATATAAAATACCATTGGATGATGAAAAACTTCAGATTGACAATTTTGTGTGGGCTTTGTGGATGGGCTTTGACCGCCCAAGCCCAAGTGACTCCTGTGTCGCAAATGGAGAAATTGGGGCGTGGTGTAATTGCTCTGCCTGCCAGTTCTTCCGGTAAATTCGTGAGTTGGCGTTTGTTGGGCACCGAGGATGTGGAGAGAACCACCTTTGATGTCCTGCGTGATGGAAAAGTTATAAAAGCCGACTTGGCCGATGTGACGTGTTATAACGATGCTGGCGGTAACAATTCAAGCCAGTATCAGATTGTGACCAAAATAGACGGTGTCGTTGTAGATACTACGGAGGCGGTTACTCCCTGGAGCAACTATTTCTACCAGCTGCACCTGGAGCGTCCCGCAGGCGGCAGTAACTACACCTATTCACCCAACGACTGCTCGGTAGGCGACGTGGATGGTGATGGCGAATACGAACTCTTTGTCAAGTGGGATCCCTCCAACTCCAAAGATAATTCTCAGAGTGGAGTGACGGGAAATGTGTATCTCGATTGCTACAAGATTGACTGGACCATTGGCGGTCTCGAAACCATCCCTGAAAAGTTGTGGCGTGTGGATTTGGGTGTGAACATCCGTGCCGGTGCGCACTATACCCAGTTTATGGTGTATGACTTTGATGGTGACGGCCTTGCAGAAATGATGTGTAAGACAGCCCCAGGAAGTAAGGATGGCGAAGGAAACTATGTCAGTGAAGCCGGAACGGTTGATGCCATCAAGAATACCAATAATGCAAAGTCATGGCGTACGGGTGATGGCAAGATTGATGGTGGATACGAATTCCTTACTGTCTTCAATGGCTTGACCGGTAAAGCGGTTCATACCGTATTCTACAAGCCCAACCGTAATGCAACGACTGTTGGGTCTGAGGATAAGGGTACATACAATTGGGATGACCGCAGCGGTAAGAATGATAAGGGTGGCTATGGAAACCGGGGCGAACGCTATTTGGCTTGTGTTGCCTATCTGGATGGCTCCGACGCTAATCCCAGTGCTGTATTTGCGCGTGGATATTATACCTATGCATATTTGTGGGCTGTGGATTTCGATGGCAAGGAAATCAAGGATCATTGGTATCATGCCTCGTATAATAAAACACAATATAAGTTGACCGATGCCGAGGGCAAGACTTCAACGTTACCTGGAAAGAGTCCCACTCGTGGAAGCGGTAACCGTACCATGTATGGCAATGGTAATCACAACCTTTCGGTAGGCGACGTGGATGGCGACGGTTGCGATGAAATTGTTTGGGGATCGGCAGCTCTGGACCATGATGGCAAGCTGCTGTATGCTACAGGTTTTGGACACGGCGATGCTATGCACTTGGCCGACCATAACCCTGACCGTCCGGGTTTGGAAGTCTTCGAGGTGCACGAAGGTTCTCCCTATGGATGGGACCTTCACGATGCCGCTACCGGAGAGATTCTTTTCAGTGCCTCAGGTAGTAAAGATACCGGTCGGGGAATGGCCGGACAGTTCTCGGCCACTCACCGTGGTTCCTTCTTCAGTTGCTCGGTTGACAGAAATCAGCGTAGTGCCATAACCGGTAATGTGGTAAGCTCAGGAAGTACATCCATGAATTTCCGCATTTATTGGGACGGAGACTTGCAAGAGGAACTTTTCGATGGGGGCAAGATTGATGACTGGACAGGTAGTGGGACAAGCCGTCTCTATATCGGTGGAAAGAATCTTTATGACTACAATTCATCCAGCACTTGTAACAGTTCCAAATCAACTCCCAACCTGCAAGCCGACATTTTTGGTGACTGGCGCGAGGAGGTTATTCTGTGGAACAACTCTGAACCATCCATCATTAACATCTTCACTACCAACACGGCTACCAAATATGCTGTTCCTACCTTGATGCACGACCATACATACCGCATGGGTATTGCTTGGCAGAATGTCGCTTATAACCAGCCCCCTCATTTGGGATATTATCTGCCCGACCGTTTCTTGCCGTCCATTGTCATCAAGGACGAAGCACTCGTAGAGCAGACGATTGAGTTGGGCGACAGCATCACTCCCATCTTGGCCACATACCGCTATGCCACGTTGGCCAGTGTGGATTCCACCTATACTCCGGATGGTGTGATAAAAGGTTTGCCCGAAGGCTTTGAACGCACAATGGACTATCAGGCAAAGGTGTTGACCGTAAGTGGCAAACCCGAAGTGGCAGGTGATTACATCTTTGTGCTCCGTGTGACAGATCCTTCCAATAGCAAGAACAAGTATTACACGTATGCCATTGTGCATGTAATCGACCCGGAGAGCATAGAGACTGTAGTGGGCGAGGAGAAGAAGCATGACCTGAATGCTCCTGTTTACGACTTGCAAGGCCGTAAGGTGGCAACCTTGCGCCAATTGCAACAGGGCAAGCAGCTCCAACGCGGTGTTTACCTCGTCGAAGGTCAGAAGATTCTCATTGAATGAGTTGACGATTGATTTCAAAAATAGAAAAGAAGTTGTGTCAGAATGCAACTTCTTTTTTATTTTAAGTCAAATGTCAAATGTCTAAGGTCAAGAGGCAAAGGTTGATGCGTTGAGACGTTGATGCGTTGAGGGGGGCATCGCCATCAGCCATAGCCAACAGCCATCGCCATCTGCCATCATCCATCCGCCATCTGCCATCGCCATCATCCATCGCCAATAATTACCTGAACAAATCTCCCTTTTTCGTTGTTAGCTTTCCATAGTGTAATGATAAAACTCTTTGGAAATGTTGAAACTGAACAGATTGTGCGTGTGGGTGCTTTCGTTGGCAGGATTGCTGACTGCTCCCTCGTGTCAGGGTGGGGAGCGGACAAAATTGGACACCTCGACGGTGAAACAGTTGGATATACCCCGCTTTATGGGCAAGTGGTACGAGATTGCGCGTTACGAACATCGCTTTGAACGGGGGATGACCTATGTGACAGCGGAATATACCCTGATGTCCGATGGAAAAATCCGTGTGGTGAATCGGGGATTGAAAGATGGCAAGCCGAAAGAGATTACCGGCAAGGCGCGGCAACCCGACCCGGTGACTTTTCCCGGACGGTTGGAAGTGTCGTTTTTCCTGTGGTTCTATTCCGACTATTATGTGTTGGAGTTGGGGACGGATTATCAGTATGCAGTCATCGGAAGCAGTTCCGACAAATACCTGTGGATACTCAGTCGCACCCCACAGATGGCGCAACCCGTGTTGGAAAACATCTTGTCCGGCCTGCGCAAACGGGGCTACGACCTTTCGCGCTTGGTGTATGTGGAGCAATGAACAGACATCTGCCATCGTGACATTTTGGCAGAGTGTAAACCTCTTATTGAATCTTGAACGTGGAAATTGTGGCAGAAAAGGCTGAATGCAACGTTTTGGCACGCTTTTCGTTATTCCTATGGTGTCGCAAATAAGGTGACATGATAGGAATAATTTTATAAACTATATATCATAAAGAAGAAACTATGAACATTAAACCGTTGGCAGACCGGGTGCTCATTTTGCCCGCT
Source organism: Bacteroidaceae bacterium (assembly GCA_017521285.1). Classification (GTDB taxonomy): domain Bacteria; phylum Bacteroidota; class Bacteroidia; order Bacteroidales; family Bacteroidaceae; genus Phocaeicola_A. The sequence continues at coordinate 16,141 of JAFXDG010000013.1, forward strand.
CCTGCAGAAGAGAAGACTATCGGTGGTATCATCATCCCCGATACAGCAAAAGAAAAGCCCCTTCAGGGCGAGGTGGTAGCCGTTGGTAATGGCACCAAGGACGAAGAGATGATTCTCAAGGTGGGTGACACTGTGCTCTATGGCAAATACTCTGGCACTGAGTTGGAACTGGAAGGAAAGAAGTACCTCATCATGCGTCAGAGCGACGTCTTGGCTACGCTCTAAGTTGCAAATTGCCATGTACAGGGTACAATCTGCCATGCGGCACTTGTACGTGGTGCTATCAGTCGTAAGAAACTAAATTGTACATTGTAAATCACTAAATTGTAATTGAAATTATGGCAAAAGATATTTTATTCAATATAGATGCCCGCGACCAGTTGAAGAAGGGTGTGGACGAGTTGGCTAACGCTGTGAAGGTAACGCTCGGTCCCAAAGGTCGCAACGTGATTATCGAAAAGAAGTTCGGTGCTCCCCATATCACCAAGGACGGTGTGACCGTAGCCAAGGAGATTGAGTTGGCCGATCCCTTCCAGAATACCGGTGCCCAGTTGGTAAAGAGCGTAGCTTCAAAGACCGGTGACGATGCCGGTGATGGTACAACCACTGCAACCGTGTTGGCACAGTCAATCGTGAACGTAGGTTTGAAGAATGTGACCGCAGGCGCCAATCCTATGGACCTCAAGCGCGGTATCGACAAGGCCGTAGCCAAGGTTGTCGAGTCTATCCGTGAGCAGGCCGAGATGGTGGGCGATAACTACGACAAGATTGAGCAGGTGGCAACCGTCAGTGCCAACAACGACCCCGTTATCGGTAAACTCATTGCCGATGCTATGCGCAAGGTTTCTAAGGATGGAGTCATCACTATCGAAGAGGCTAAGGGTACCGACACCACCATCGGCGTGGTTGAGGGTATGCAGTTCGACCGTGGCTACTTGTCAGCCTACTTTGTGACCGACACAGAGAAGATGGAATGCGTCATGGAACACCCTTACATCCTCATCTACGACAAGAAGATCAGCAACCTCAAGGAATTCCTCCCCATCCTGGAACCTGCCGTACAGAGCGGTCGCCCCTTGTTGGTGATTGCAGAAGATGTGGATAGCGAAGCTCTCACTACCCTTGTGGTAAACCGTTTGCGCAGCCAGTTGAAGATTTGTGCTGTGAAGGCTCCGGGCTTTGGCGACCGTCGCAAGGCTATGTTGGAGGATATTGCCATCCTTACCGGTGGTCTCGTTATCAGTGAAGAGAAGGGACTCAAGTTGGAGCAGGCTACCATCGAAATGTTAGGTACTTGTGACAAGGTGACTGTTTCTAAGGACAACACAACTATCGTGAACGGTGCCGGTGCCAAGGAAAATATCCAGGACCGCATCAACCAGATTAAGGCTGAAATCAAGAATACCACTTCTGATTACGACAAGGAAAAATTGCAAGAGCGTCTGGCCAAATTGTCTGGTGGTGTAGCCGTGCTCTATGTGGGTGCTGCCAGCGAAGTGGAGATGAAGGAGAAGAAAGACCGCGTTGATGATGCCCTGTGTGCTACCCGTGCAGCCATTGAAGAGGGTATCGTTCCCGGAGGTGGTGTCACCTACATTCGCGCCATCGATGCATTGGAAAGCCTCAAGGGTGACAATGCCGACGAAGAGACTGGTATCGCCATCATCCGTCGCGCCATCGAAGAACCGCTCCGTCAGATTGTGAACAATGCCGGTAAGGAAGGTGCCGTTGTGGTACAGAAGGTGCGCGAAGGCAAGGCCGACTTCGGATACAATGCCCGCACAGATGTTTATGAGAATATGCACGCTGCCGGTGTGGTTGATCCCGCCAAGGTTACTCGCGTAGCGTTGGAGAATGCCGCTTCTATCGCTGGTATGTTCCTCACCACTGAATGTGTCATCGTTGACAAGAAGGAAGAGAAGATGGACATGCCGATGGGTGCTCCCGGAATGGGTGGCGGCATGGGCATGATGTAATGCCGGCATCGTTGAAGTCAAGATAGAGAAAAGGAGACGTTTCGAAACAGAGACGTCTCCTTTTTTTGATTCCCTTAATGGCGATGGCAGATGGCGATGGCTATGGCTAATGGCGATAGCTGATGGCTGATGGCGATGGCTAATGGCGATGCCCCCCTCAACGCATCAACGTCTCAACGCATCAACCTTTGACTTTTGACCTTTGACCCACTCTTCACTCGTATCTGTTTGAACGCTTCAACAATCAGCGTATTAACGAAATTCCCCTCCTTTTTCACGCAGCCTGCTGCATTGGCCGATACAGCTGGCTGCGATGGCCAACACAGCCAGCTCCATCGGCCATCACAGCCTGCTGTGTGAAATGGGGCAGTTTTTTGTTTGGCTTATCATGCCCCGTCCATCCTCATTTCGAAACGAGGATGTTTTGAGTATCAGCATCTGCGATGCGCTTTTATGTGTTTGATTGCAATCCGTTTATTGCATCACAGATGCTGATGCTCATGGATGGCTGTTGGCTTTGAACTTTGAACTTGAAACTATAGCTGTTGGCGA
>JAFXDG010000014.1 GCA_017521285.1 Bacteroidaceae bacterium
AAGGGGGTGTGTCAAAATGCCTTCTTTTCATTCTTTAGACGCGGATGACGCGGATAACGCAGATAAATTATAACCTATCGGGTATAATAATCAAGAAAAATCCGCGTCATCTGCGTCATCTGCGTCTAAAAAGTTAATTATGGCACACCTCCTTTTCTTTTAGTTTTTTCTCAGAAGGTTGAGAAGGACAGATTGATGGTCCCGTCAATCATTCCGCAACGAGAAATTGTTGAAGAATTGGGTACGTTCAAACTTATCCATGGCATTCCCCTCCTTGGCATTCAGGCGACCGCGGAATTGTGAGATGGACTCGTATCCATGTCTCTCCATCCATTCGCTGAGGAAAACCAGCATCTTCTGTATGCCTTCAGAGCCTTGCCAATAGAGAGCTGAGCATACCTCAACAGCTGATGCGCCGGCAAGCAATGCCTTGACCATAGCTGCACCATCGGCTATACCGCCCGATGCGGCAATATCCATATTGGGGACGCGTGCTGAAGCCAACCCTGTGTAACGAAGCACCTCGGACAGGTCATTTGTCTGACCTAGAGCATTGCCGTGGGTACAAGACACCTTTTCGATGTCGATGTCAAAAGTCACCATGCGGTTGAACAGCACGACGGCAGCCGCCCCATTGGCATACAATTGGTCAATCAACGGCATACAGTTGGTGAAATTACGGCCTAACTTCACGATGACCGGAATCTTGGCTTCCTTCTTCACCTGTTTCAAGATGTCGATGTGCAGTTGTTCGTAAGTGCCATACGCCTCATCAAGTTCGCTGCGCACAGACATGATATTCAGTTCAATGGCATCTGCTCCAGCCTCTTCTATGTGGTGGGCAAACTTTGTCCAGTCAGAATTGTGATAACAATTGATGCTGGCTATTACAGGAATGGTACAAGTCTGCTTTGTCTCTTTCACCAACCGCAAGTATTCTTCTAACCGATGAGCCTGATAATAGGCCTGGAGGTAACCCATCTCTTCCGCGTGGGCTTCCTTTTTCGCTTGGACGAGTTCGGCCTCAATCTCTTCCTCGAACAACGATTTCAAAACCACAGCAGCCGCACCGGCTTCTTCCCACTTTTTGTTTCTCTCGGCACTATTGGTCAAACTGCAACTGCTAACGATAAACGGATTTTTCAATGTCAACCCTGCAAAAGATGTCTGTAACTTTTTCATGATATACAAATTGTTATTTGTCTATAAACTCCATTCTTTAACTCGCTAATATTAGGATTTCTTTCGAAATCGTCCGCAATATAGGAAGAATATCTGAATTATGCAAGAAAATGCAGGAACAAAAAGTACAACCACCAAATTCTTACATCATTTATAGCAATAATCATGTGAGAATATGAATATTTATTGTACCTTTGTCGCTCAATAAACTATTAACCATAAAAACAGTATTCCATGAATTTTTATTCAAGAATGACACTCCTTCTGGCACTCACACTGATGCTGCCGGCACTGGCCATGGCCAAGGGCTACAATCGAGAAAAGTACAATTTCAATCCCGAATGGCTGCTACATGTAGGCGACTTGGAGGGAGCCGAGAAAACCGATTTCCCCGATGCAGATTGGGAAAAAGTGACCTTGCCCCGTGCACACAACGAAAACGAGGTGTTCAAGGTTGACATCAAACACCTGACCGACACCATCGCCTGGTACCGCAAGCACTTCCGTCTGCCCAAGACCGCCAAAAACAAGAAAGTGTTCATCGAGTTCGAGGGCGTGCGCCAAGGTGCCGACTTCTACCTGAACGGACACTACCTGGGGCTGCACGAGAATGGTGCCATGGCCGTAGGCTTCGACCTGACACCTTATATCAATTATGGTGGCGAAAATGTGATGGCCGTACGCACCGACAACAACTGGGACTACCGCGAACGGGCCACCAACACCAAATACCAGTGGAGCGACCGCAACTTCAATGCCAACTACGGCGGACTGCCCAAAAACGTGTGGCTGCACGTGACGGACAAACTCTATCAGACACTGCCCCTCTACAGCAACATGAAGACGACGGGTGTCTATGTCTATGCCAAGGACATACAGGTAAAGAGCCGCAAGGCCATCATCCACGCCGAGTCGGAAGTGAAGAACGAATACAAGAAAGCACTGACCGTAGGCTATGAAGTGGAGGTGGTGGACCTCGACGGCAAGTCAGTAGCCACATTCAAAAGCGAACCGACGGTGATTGCCAAGGGCGAAACAGCCACCTTGAGCGCCGAAGCCCCACTCAGCGACCTGCACTTCTGGAGTTGGGGATACGGTTATCTGTATAAGGTAAAGACACGCCTCATTGTAGATGGCGACGTGATGGACGAAGTGGTGACCCGCACAGGTTTCCGCAAGACCCGTTTTGGTGAAGGCAAGGTGTGGATCAACGACCGCGTGCTGCAGTTCAAGGGCTATGCCCAGCGCACCAGCAACGAGTGGCCGGGTGTCGGCTTGAGCGTGCCTGCCTGGATGAGTGACTACAGCAATGGACTGGCCGTAGAGGGCAATGCCAACTTCTTCCGTTGGATGCACATCTCGGCCTGGAAGCAGGACATCGAGAGCTGCGACCGCGTAGGTGCCATGCAGATGTTGCCTGCCGGCGATGCGGAGAAAGACCGCCAAGGCCGCCAGTGGGAACAACGCACCGAGCTGATGCGCGATGTCATCATCTACAACCGCAACAATCCGAGTGTCATCTTCTACGAGTGTGGTAACGAGGCTATCAGTCGCGAACACATGATAGAGATGAAAGCCATCCGCGACCAGTACGACCCCCACGGCGGACGCGCCATCGGCAGCCGCGAGATGCTGGACATCCGCGAGGCTGAATATGGCGGTGAAATGCTCTACATCAACAAGAGCTGCCACCACCCGATGATTGCCACCGAATATTGTCGCGACGAGGGACTGCGCAAGTACTGGGACAACTACAGCTACCCCTACCACAAGCATGGCGAGGGCAACACAGGCTACCACTCCACCGTGACCAACACCAGCGCTCCACGCAAGGATGCCAGCGCCTACAACCAGAATCAGGACCTGCTCACCGTAGAATGGGTACGCCGCTGGTACGACTACTGGCGCGAACGTCCCGGCATGGGCCGACGCGTGAACTCTGGCGGTGCCAAAATCATCTTCAGCGACACACAGACCCACTACCGCGGAGTGGAGAACTACCGCCGTAGCGGTGTGGTAGATCCCCTGCGCATTCCCAAAGACGGATACTTTGCACACAAGGTAATGTGGAACGGTTGGGTAGATATCGAAGAACATGGCACACACATTGTGGGACATTGGAACTATGAGGGGTCCCATCCCAACCTTCCCCAAGGGGGAGGGTCTGCCATCATCAAACCCGTCTATGTAGTCTCCACCGGCGACAAAGTGGAACTTTTCATCAATGGAGAGTCACAAGGCTTCGGCCGTCAGGATTACCGTTTCCTCTATACCTTCGACAGTATCCAGTGGAAGCCCGGCATCGTCGAAGCCGTATCGTATGACGAAGCTGGCAAAGAGGTGAGCCGTGCCGCCCTGAAGACCGCGGGCAAGCCTCATCACCTGAAGTTGACACGCATGGCCAATCCGGCAGGCAGCTTTGCCGACGGACACGACATCGTGATAGTGCAGGTTGAAGTGGTGGATGCCAACGGCCAACGCTGTCCGCTGGCCAACGACATGGTAGATTTCACCCTCGAAGGTCCGGCCGAGTGGCGTGGCGGTATCGCACAAGGCCCCGGCAACTATGCTTTCGCCACCTCACTGCCCGTAGAGTGCGGAATCACCCGCGTATTGGTACGCTCGACCACCGAAGCCGGCGAGGTAAAACTGACAGCCAAGGCTCAAGGGCTGGGCACCGCCACCGAAAGCTGGACAACCATCCCCGTAGAAGTGGTGAACGGACTGAGCAAGCATTTCCCCGGCGAACTCCTCCCCTGCCGCCTGGAGCGTGGCGAGACTCCGCTCACTCCGTCGTACACCGACAAGAAGGTGGATGTACAGATTGTGGATGTGCGTGCCGGCGTGAACCAAGAGACAGCCACCAACAGTTTCGACGACAACGAACTGAGCGAATGGCGCAACGACGGCAAACTCTCTACGGGTTGGATTACCTACAAGCTCAACCGCCGTGCCGCGGTGGACGACATCTGCATGAAGCTCACAGGATGGCGCCAGCGCAGCTACCCATTGGAAATCTTTGCCGGTAAGCAACTCATCTGGAAAGGCAACACAGAAAAGAGCCTCGGCTACATCCACCTGAACATCGAGCACCCCGTCCTGACCGACGAAATCACCATCCGTCTGAAGGGTGCAACCCAAGACAGCGATGCCTTCGGACAAATTGTAGAGGTGGTAGAGCCTGCAGCCGGCGAGCTCGACCTTTTCAAGGCCAAAGATGGCGACAAGCCCCGCAACGAACTCCGCATCGTGGAGATTGAGTTCCTGGAGACATTGCAACAATAGTTAACGAGTTGACAAGTTGACAAGGTTCAAGGTCTAGATACTTGTAGCTGGAGTTTCATAGTCCATCGCTGGAGTTTCATAATCCATCGCTGGAGTTTCATAGTCCATTTTGTCATTCTGAGCGAAGCCGAAGCATCTGTAAACGTAAGCGAGACAAATTCAAGCACCCGTACTCAGATGCTTCCTTCGTCAGTATGACAGAGACGGCATGAACGCTTCTCTTTTTGTGGCAAATGCATACAGATGTCTCACTCTTTGTGTGCATATCCCTCTATGCACACCATTGGTCGTTTACACGTACCATTGTTATAGAACATCACCTTTGCCTTTCCTTCTTCATCCAATTCCACACACGGATTCCAGTAGAGCGTACGTCGGTAATCCACTTCGCCAGGGATTATTTCGCGGTTGTATTGCGGATGGAAGTAATCGATGACTTCGGAATAGCCGTCGATGTGGGTGGCACGCATACCTGCAATGGGCTTGGGCTTGCGGTATATCCAACAACCAATGGTCTTCCATTTCCTCCTTATTTTCTCAGGCGATAAAGGTATTGCCCAATCAAGCCTTGTATGCGCTGTAGGGTTTTCAAAAAACTGGATATAATCCACTTGTCCCAATTCAAAATCCTCAATTCCTCGCCCAGCAAAATCCCTATTACTGATAAACTTCTCCTTTTCTATTCCCGATGAAGAGACTTTATAAAACCATAAAATCTTTTCCTCATGTAGTTCCTCATTCCGAGTTTTCAACCTTTCCAACTCTGCATCCTCGTTTTCAAACAGCAAATATTTGTCCTCAATATACCCTTCAATCGAAATCTTTGGGAACAGCCAATCACCTGTATCCAAGGCTTTCTCCCGTTCCTCCTTGATATTATGCAGGATGAACGGTTCAAATTGACGACGGCTCCGCCCTACCTGTACATTTTCCAACAAATTGGCACCGGCAAAAGAGAAGATACCAGCTACTGTTTGTGGAGGTTGGGGAACAGACAGAATGTCCCTTTCCTGAAACTGATATTCCCGCGGTTGGGGCGAGAAGTGACGGTGCAGCAATATCCGTCCGCCAGTCAGCCTGTTCTCTTCATCGGTCAGACTCAGGGTCAAATCATGCCTGCCTGTAAACGGTTCCATCACAAAGGTGAAGTGCCCCTCCCCGTCCGTCATCATGCGTCCCTTCTGCAACACCTCTTTCTCTTTAGAGACGATAGCACCTACATGGATGTCCGTCAAAAACCTCTTTTTCCGTTTGGGGTGTATCACTTGCCCCTGCAAGGCCAATCCTTCTTCCACAAAATGGGTCTTCCTGAATTTCTCCACCCCCGCCAACTGCTTCCACGCATAGCGCCGCCATCCCTGTGTCATCATCAGCAGGTCGAGGGCGGCACGGTGTACGGAATCATCCGCTTCAAAGTAGTAGTCGGGGCGGTGGATATACCCCTTCAGGTCGCTGGTCAGAAGCAGATAAGTTTGCAGGTTGTCGGCATAAGTGGTTCCAATCTCTGTACCGCTGTCGCGGACGGAGAGAGACCCACCCCAGCCCTCCCTGTGAGGGAGGGTGCTGATAGTCAGGTTTATCTTTTCAAAGGGTTTGTATTCCTCTTTGTCCAATTGGTATTTCACCAAATCCTTCCCCACAACCGTCGTATCGTGCACATAGAAGAGGCGCTCGGCATACACCCGTCCGTCGGCATCGAACAGGGTCACCTGGTTCACTCCCGGCGAAAGGCTGCTCTTGGCAATGGTCGGCATCCGTGTCAGTTGCTTGGGCAACTGGCTGTAAGCCTTGAAGTGGAGCAGTTTGCCCCGGCAGGTAATGCTCATGCCAATGGGCTTTTGCCGGAGCGAATCTGTGGCGGCAACGGTCATGCGCACACTGTCTTTCCCAATGGCATCCACGGCCAGCACCAGCCCTTGCGGTTGCGTCTCGGGCAGGTCAAACGTGCGGTCGTGTCTGTCTGTCTCCACACGCAGTTTGTAGTTCACCCCCTCCTGTGGCTGAAAGGAGAAGCGCCCCATGCCGTCGTGGCGGGTTTCCGTCTTGGCCACCAGTCTCCCATCAGCCACCAGTTGGCACCGTGCCGTGAGGTTCCGCCCCTCCTTGTCCGTCACTTTATAGGCCACGTGGCAAGGCAGGCCACAGACAATATTTCCCCCTTCGGGATAGAAATCGACATTCAACCGGTCATCCCTCTTCGTTTTCGGTCGGATGCGGCTCTCTATCAGGTCGCGTTGTTTTTTTTCGCGATTCTCCATGGTCAGTTGCGAATAGTCGCCCTCGCGCTCAGGAGTATCAAACACCGGAAATACCCGCGAAAAACAGATTTCCTCCCCCCAGTTGAGCATGGCACGGGTGTAGGCACGCACTTCGTAGTATCCGCTTGGAAGAGGTATATAATAGTTTTTTGTACGTGGGTTTACAGGATAGAACATTTTTTGCCGTTCTTCCCTCGTGACAAATCTTTTTTCCAACTCCGTATTCAGCGGTATTTGTCCGTGGCATCTACCGTTCTCAATCTGCAGGCGTTGGGTACTCACCAACTCACCCGCTTCGTTGAGCAGTTCCACATAAAGAACCTTGCTGAGTTCCACAGGTCGGAGCGTCTCTGCCGAAGTGACGTATGCAGCAAACCAGATGGTGTCACCCTGAAAATAGGCGGTGTTGTCACAATGCAACCACACTTTTTCTTGTGGATACAGGCGGTTGAAGGAACGGATGTTGTGCATGAATTCCTGCAAACGGTATTGGGAAGTTTCTGCCGGTTGGGCAAAGAGCATTCCCGACCACAGGAGTACAGACAATATATGCAAGAGTCGTTTCATAGTTATATAATGAATTTAATCCCGCCAGGACAGGCACTGCCCTCCTGCCCTGATACGTATCTACCTATATAAGCGTAAGAAAAGGCAAAAAGTAAAGTTGAAAAAGGAACTTTTTTGTACTCATCGCTATCAATCAGGCAAAATTGAATTTTTGAAAGTCATGGCGCGTCTCACGACGCACCACAACCTACTACAAACTATAATAAACTCATTTTAAGTGTTTCCTATTCGTCCAACTATCCTTTTCGCAACACCTCAACAGGATTGGCATTGGCAGCCCGAACCGAGAGGCCAAGAACCGTAAGGAGGGCAATGACAACGACAAACAGCCCCACCAAAGCGTACAACCATCCTGATTGGGAGATGCGATAGGCATAGTCTGACAACCATTGTTCGGTAATGTGGAAAGCAATGGGCAAAGCCACCACAAAGGCTATGACTACAATGAGCAGGAAACGGCCTATCAGGTTGGACACGATGCGCAGACGCGAAGTGCCATAGACACGCATGATGGCAATGTCTCCCCTGCGCTGACGCACATAGTAAGTGGACATGCCCAAAAGGCCAAGTGTGGCTACGAAGATAGAAAGCAAGGTGAAAATGCCGACTATCTGCAACAGCCGACGCTCTTTAGAAAGGCCGTTGGCAATGCTGTCCTCCACGTAGCGGGTAGTCTCTGCGGTCAATTCAATCTCACCAGGATAAAGTTCCTTGAATACTCCGATAACAGCCTGACGTGCCTCTTCATGTGGTCCGACAGTCTTGATGACAGCCGTCTGGAGCATACCGGGTATCCGATTGCCAAAGTTGTAAATGCGGGCACCACGTTTGTTGGCCAACACATTACGGAAATGGAAGTTGTAATAGACTCCACCCACCGGGAAGGGATCGTTATGCTCATCTTCCGGTGTCATGACATCCGTATCCTTCATGCCGAAAAACTCAATGGCCCATTCATTGAGGAACGGAGCAAATTCTCCCAACTTGTTGTCATGCTTGACACGCAGGTCCAGAATATCAAAGTAGAGTGAATCGCCGTAAATCTGCATCATGGAGAGAGTCTGCCCCTGGTACGTGACAGGGGTGTTGGACATATCCACATAGTACGGATGCCCAGTACCGAATCCCACCTTCTCCACCTGCGGACAGGTCATAAGCTTGGCACGCAAAGCCAAAGGGTTCATACCTTTATAGCCTCTAAGATTGACAGTCATATAGTCTTTGGTGTTGTAACCAAGGGGAGCCTCTATAATATGCCGCATCTGCAGATGGATGGTGCTTGCCATTACCAACATCACGATGGCCAGTGTATATTGAATGCCTATCATCACCCTGCCATACACACTTTTTGACTTCGTGCGGAAAGTGCCCTTCACCACATCCATCGGACTGAACCCTGAGATGAACAGTGCAGGGAAAACCCCTGCCGACAAACC
>JAFXDG010000015.1 GCA_017521285.1 Bacteroidaceae bacterium
CAGAGCACTGTGCTCCCCTCGCTACGGCACAGAAGCACATCTAGTGCTTCTTTCTACGAGCCTTGCTACGCCTAAGCGAAGCGTCACTCCTACACTCCTGTACTCCTGAAAGTTGAGCTTGCGAAACTTTAATAATTTATCCGTGTCATCCGCGTCATCCGCGTCTAAAAAATTAAATGGTTACATTTTGACTTTACTCTAACCATTTATAGCTTTTCTCACCTCTCAAAACTTTGTCGTAAACCTGCGCACTTTCTTGGCAACTTTGGCAAAGTCCTTCTTCTCACGGCCATTTTCCAATGCCTGCTTGGCCATATCCATCATCTCCTTACGGATGTCCAACTGCTCCAGTGTGAAGGCAGGGATGGGCAATTGGCGCAACTCGTCCAGCGCCATGCACAAGTCGTCCCAAGCCTCCAGGCGTTCGCGTTCGGCACGGGTAATGTGCATCACCGAACCATGGCGCGGAGTGAAATTGCCCCGGGTGAGTGTATTCTGCACAAACTCGAAGTTCTTCAGGTCACTGCTCTTGCAGAACTGATAATAGCCATTGGCATAGCAATCGTACATCAGGATATACTCGTCGCTATCAATCAAGGGGAACACACTCGAACCTTCCACAGGATACTGCCCCTGCTTCTGCAGATGCTTGTACTCCACCGTATAGGGACCGGTGAGGCTCTTCGATGTGGCACGCATCACTCCCTGGCGGGTGCGGAATCCCTTGTTCATGGTCGAAAGTCCCTCATCCTTGAAGAAGAGGATGTACTCCTCGTTCTTCCGGTCATACACAATGTCGCCATCGATGGAAGCCGTACCGAAATCGAAAAGCAACTTAGGCTCCGTTATGTCGGTAAAGTCCTCGTTGGCATAGGAGTAGAAAATCTTGAAGTACGGCTGTGTACGGTGCCCTACGGGGTATTCCCAATCGTGGCGTCCGATGGAGTAATAGATCATGTACTTCTGTTCCTTCTCGTCCCAAATGGTCTGCGGTGCCCACACGGCATGGAGGTTGGCCTCATCAAATCCCTTCAGGTTGGGGAATCGCTTGGGGAAGTGGATGGCGGTGTGTTGCCAGTGCAACAGGTCGGTACTCTTCATCAGTATCAGTCCGTCGTTGCTCTGCCATCCCTGGCTTGAGCGCATGTCGGTAAGCACCATGTAGAAGGTTTTGCCATCCTGACTACGCATGATGTGAGGGTCGCGGATGCTCTTTTTCAAGGCAATTGTGTCCGAGCTCACCACCGGTTGCCCGTCGTTCAGTGCGCGATAGTTGAATCCGTCGTCACTCAGGGCGTAGCGAATCTGCTCGCCACGCGGACTATTGTCAGAGAAGAATGCAAAGAGATAGCTGTCATACTTCTGCTCCCCCTTCTTTTGGGCCGGAGCAAACAGTGGTGCGGTCATCATCAGAGCGATGGCACCGGCGCGGAGTAATGTTCTTTTATTCATGTGATAGAGTTATTTTTATTAGGTGTTTATTTCTCAGTGTGCAAATATAGCACATTCTTTGCAAAATCACACATAGTCCCCAACAATATGCCTTATTCCTTATTCTTTACACCCCACAGTAATAATTCCCACATTCCTGTTTCCTCTCTATTTCATCAGAAAGGAAAGGTTTGTAACGGGTGGTTTTATGCATATATATACAATGTACAAAGGCCGGAAGGCAGAAGACTGGAAGGGCGTGTGCACACGTGCTGTTAACCGTGTGCACACGGTTGGCGGAGTTTCTTCAGACACTCTGCTATAGGTTGTACACACGCCCGACAGAGAGTGTGCACACGGACAGAGGGGGATGTGCCTGCAAACGGATGAAATGTATAAATATACAATCCCACTGTATAAATATGCAAAACTGACCTCGTGAGAATCGCGTATATGGGCGCTACTTTTCTTTCGGACGAAAATCTGCGAGAATTTCATAGAACTGGTAAATCACTGAACATCAGATAGTAGACAAATTTACACCATCTTGAAATGAGGATCACTCCATCCTTGGGATGAGGGAGGAAGACAGATGTTGTTTTTCGATTTCTTGACAAGAAAAAAATAATATTCTTGACAATTGTTTTGCTGACAGTCTCTGTCATTTTGAGCGCAGCGAAAAATCTGAGAACGCAAGCCTGAAACGGAACAAAAAAGCCATTTTTCGCCCCAAAAACGCACAATGCCCCAAACGAGTGTCAAGAAATTAGACGTTTTTTAGGTCTGTAGAACGATTTAACAATTTTTAAACCGATTATATTTGGTCGATTCAATAATTTTGTAGAGGAAAACAGCGGAGACTCCTTGTTGTGCCCCACGCATCCAAGAGAAACAGGGCTTCTGTAAAATGAGGAGACTCTAAGAGAATTGCAGAGTGTCGAATATTAACAAATTAAATAAATAACTAAAAACTTAAAAACAGCATGTTAGAACATAACATTACCATTGCTTGGCGGAACATACGCAAGTATCTTTCGCAAAACATCATCAGTGTGGTCGGCCTGTCGGCCAGCCTTGTCTGCTTCAGTATCTGTATGCACATCAATCGTTTCTACCTCGAACAGTATGACTCGTTGGAGAAGCGCGACCAGATAGTGGACATCAGTTTTCAAGAGAGTGAAGGCGGTTACGGATGGATGAGGAGTCAGGATGGACAACGCCTGAAAACGTTGCAGATGCAGACCTTGTCGCACATCAACCTTATCATCACTCCCAGTATGGATACCTATATCAATGATGCCGATGGCAAACGGCTTCCCTACCAGTTGCGCGGAGTGGAGACCGACACGGCCTTTGCCGCCCTGTTCACTCCGACCATTGTGGCCGGAAGTTGGGAGCTGGTGGCTCGAAATCCCAATTCGCTGGTACTGACCGCTTCTGCCGCACGTCGCATATTCGGCACAGAGGCCGATGCTATCGGTAAGGTGCTGAACAGAGCGGAACATGTCTATCGCAACGAGACTTACACCGTGCGGGCGGTGATGGAGGACTTGCCGAAGAACAAGTGTGCAGCCATCTGTGGAGAAGAATTGGGCATCGACCTCTTGCGTGTCAATGAATTGGCTGGTTTGTTGGCCAGCGAAAAGCCCCACCATTACTATACCTACACACGCGGCTTGCTGGCCGAAGGGTGTAGTGTGGAAGATGTCACCCGTGAACTGAAGACGGTGATGACCCACTTTCCCCTAATTCAAGGTAGAGAGCGGGAGGAAAACGAATTGTTCGTGGCACATCGGATAGGAAACATTGACGAAGAGGAATATACCATACCTTCACTCATCGTCACCGGTATTGCCGTGCTGTTGTTGTCGGTGGGATTGCTCAATTTCCTTCACTTCCTGACTGGTACATTGTTGAACCGCACCCGCGAATACAGTATGCGCC
>JAFXDG010000016.1 GCA_017521285.1 Bacteroidaceae bacterium
ATTCTGAACGAAGTGAAGAATCTGTAGATGTCAGCAGAAATATAAAGCACACGTTATCAGATTCTTCGCTACGCTCAGAATGACAAGAGACCGTCAGAAAATAACAATAAAAGAGCGCATTTGTATTTTTGACACACCCCCTTTGGTTTTTGTGTTGTTAGTTGGTTATTTCTTCTTTTTGGCCATTTTCACGGTGCAGTCCTTGATGTTGATGTTGCGCGTCAGACCGGTGATGTTTTCCCCAGCATGGGTAACGCCGTTGAATTGGCAGTTGCTGACGTTGATGTCGTAGATGTTTTCGCTGTCGTCCAAACCGATAAGGAGCACACCGTACTTGCTGCCATTGGAAGTGACATTGTTCATCCACACATTACGCACTGTGGGAATGTATCCGCGTTCACACTCTTCGCGTGATTCATATTTGAGATTGATGCGCAACACGGCTTCGCGGCAAACGCCCACTTTGATGTTGCGAACGAAAATGTCTTCAATGGTACCGCCACGGCAGGTGCTTGTCTTGATGCGGATGACGCGATCCAGGTTGGGGCTGTCCATATAGCAATCCTCAACATAGAGACCCTTGTATCCACCGGAAATTTCACTACCTATTACCACACCGCCATGACCATTCTTCATGGTACAGCCGCGCACGATGATATTTTCACTGGGGATGTTCCATTTGCGTCCGTCGTTGTTTCGTCCGCTCTTGATGGCAATACAGTCGTCGCCAGTGTTGAATATACAGTTCTCGATGAGGACATTCTTGCATGACTCAGGATCACAACCATCACCATTGGGACCATCATTTTCGATGGTTACACCGCGTACGATGAGGCTTTCACACATCAGCGGATGCAGTGTCCAGAAGGGTGAGTTGAGGAATGTGACATCCTCGATGAGCACCTGGGTGCAGTGATAGAGATTGACAAACTGTGGGCGCATGGCATCGTCAGGTGTGAAAATGCGTTCGTCGACAGAAGCTCCACGCTCAGCAAGGGCTAACATGCGTTTGCGTCCACCATCGGCCTGGGTACGCTTGCCATTGTTCAATTTGTATCGGCCGGCTGCCATGTACCACCAATGATCGGCATCGCCTTGTGCATCCATAACACCCTTACCGGTGATGGCAATGTTGGTTTCGCCGTAGGCATAGATGAGTGGACGGGCATTGTAGCAGTCAACTCCTTCCCAACGGGTGAGCACGGGTGGAAAGTAGAGGTTCTGGTCGGTGTCGAATTTCAGTACTGCATCCTTTTCAATGTGGAGGTTGACGTTACTTTTCAGTGTGATGGGGCCTGTGTAAAATGTACCTTTGGGAATGAGTACTGTGCCTCCACCTTCCTGATTGCATCGGATGATAGCCAGATTGATGGCTTCATGACAAGGCTTTTCAGGTGTGTCAGGCTTGGCTCCGAAGTCCATGATGTTATAGACACGGGCCGGAAAAGAGGTTTGCTTGATGTTCTTCTCAATTTTCCTGGCCTCTTCAAATGCACGGGTAATTTCAATGGGTTCGTTAGTCTCGGTTTTTGCCATAGCGGACAGTGAGAGAATGGCAGTGGCTAACAGTAAGAATGTCTTTTTCATAATAAAGTGAAAATGATGTTTGGTATTAGTTATTAGAAATAAAGGCGCGGATTGCGTGGATAAACACGGATTGGAATATGCTCTTTATCCGTGTAATCCGCGTAATCCGCGCCTGATTGTTTTATTGCAAGAACGAAATCAGCACACCTGCTGCTACGGCCGAACCGATCACGCCACTGATGTTGCTGGACATACAGTAGTTCAATACGTGGTTCTTGGGGTCGTACTTGGTGGCGATGTCATTGGCTACGCGGCTGGCCATGGGCACAGCGCTAAGGCCGGTTGCACCGATGAGCGGATTGATTTTCTTCTTACTGAAGAGATTGAAAATCTTCACCATGAAGATACCGCTGGAAATTGAAAGGGCAAATGCAAGGAAACCGCCAATGACGATACCGATGGTAGTCCAGTTAAGGAATGCTTCAGATGTCATTGTTGCACCTACACAGAGGCCCAGGAAGATGGTGGCTGCGTTCATGATGCTGTTGCTGGCGGCATCGAACAGGCGGCTCGTGTCGCTACCAATTTCCTTAATCAAGTTACCGAACATGAGCATACCCACCAACGATACGGCTGTGGGAACGAAGATGGCAACTACGGTAGTTACGGCAATGGGAAAAACGATCTTCAGCACACGCAGGTTCTTTATCTCTGTCTTTGAAGGATAGAGCTTTTCCTGCTCCTTCATGTTGATCATCAGTTCTTTCTTGGTGCAAAGTAACTTGACTACCAGGGGGATTATGACGGGGACCAAAGCCATGTAGGAGTAAGCTGCAATGGCGATGGGACCCAATAAATGGGGAGCCAACTTGATGGTGGTGAAGATGGCTGTGGGACCATCGGCACCTCCGATAATACCTAAGGATGCTGCTTCCTGCGGAGTGAATCCCATGAGGATTGCCACAAGCAAAACAGTGAAGATACCCATCTGTGCTGCAGCTCCGAAGATGGAGAGGCGCAAGTTGCGCAGCATGGGACCGAAGTCTGTCAAAGCACCTACACCCATGAAGATGACAGGTGGCAGGAAGCCGGTCTTAATCAACATATAATAGAGAAAGTTCATGATACCGAGGTCGTGAGCAATCTCGGGCAGTGACATTTCCCAAATGTTCTTCATGACGCCATTCACCTCGACCATTCCGTTGGAGTCGGCCTGAATGACACCCATCTCTCCGCCAGGGAAGTTGGCCAGCAACACACCAAAGGCGATGGGGACGAGCAGCAACGGTTCGTAGTGCTTCTTGATACCCAAGTAAAGCAGTACGAACGCAATGGCATACATGGCAAGGAACGACGGGTCAGCAATGATGTTGCTGAAGGCCGTCATCTCATAGAGTTTTACGAATATATCTTCCATGTACTTATCCAATCTTCATTAATACATCGTCTTCTGATACTGAGTCACCTGCGTTGAAGCAGATGGCTGTCACTGTGCCACCGAATTCAGCGCGGATGGCATTGTAGGTCTTCATGGCTTCTACGTAGCAGAGTACGTCGCCTTCGTTCACCTTGTCGCCCACTTTCAGCGGAGTTTCCTGAGCTGTTTTGGTCAGGAAGAACTTGCCTTCCAATGGAGAGGCCACATCCTTGCCTTCGCCTACTGGTGCGGCAGCTGCCTGGGTTGTTTCGGGTTGTACATCGCCATAAGCCACGGTCACGCGATAAGCCGTTCCGTTTACATCGACAGTCAGGGTCTGTGGTTCAGTAGGAGCAGTACCTGCCTTCTTTTCCATGCGGCGTTTCTCCACATCTTCCAGGAAGTCCTGCTTGGCTTTTCCGCTCTTATAGGCTTCGTACTGTGCGGGATGCATAGCATATTCGAAGAGTTCTTCATCATCTTGTCCCATATCCCAACCCTTATCCTTCATCAACAGACGGAACTTGTCGAGAGCATCGGGGTAGTTGTCCTGCGGATTGCCGGTGAAGAACTTGCGTCCCTCTTTTTCGGCCTTTTCCTTGATTTCCGGAGCCAATTCACCAGGCAACTGTCCGGCTTTTCCAAGGAGCATGTCCCAAATGTCGTCGGCAATCATGCCCCAGCGTTCCTTGCCTTTTTCCATCTGCATGACGTTCATCAGGGCGAGGTTCTTCACATACTGGCTGAAGGGAGTTACCAATGGAGGATAACCCACACGCGGCCATACGTAAGCCACTTCGTTGAAGAGCTTGATGAGCAGTTCGTCCTGTGTCATGAACTTCATGTTGCGCTTGGCCTTGTACTTGTTGATGCTTTCGAGGTTCGTTTCGAGGTCGGCCATCAGTGAACCCATCATACCACCGGGCAGACCAGGGCCGATAAGCAGCGAGTTCATCAGTCGGTTTTTGGGAGAGATGTAGAGGCCAAGGAAGTCATCCATGAATTCTTGTACGAGTGAACGCACCTTCATGTAAGCTTCCATGTTGATTTCGGGAACTTGGAAACCGGCATCCTTCAGCATGGCTTGCACACTGATGACATCAGCGTGGCCTGTACCCCATGAAAGCGGTTCCATGCCTACATCCACATAGTCGCAACCAGCTTCGCAAACTTCCAGGATAGAAGCCATATTGAAACCTGGGCCAGCGTGAGAGTGATACTGGATGGGAATATTCTTGATTGCCTTGATGCCTGCCACAATCTTACCTAATGATACGGGACGTCCGATACCTGCCATATCCTTGATACAGATTTCGTCGGCACCCAACTCAATGAGTTGTTTGGCCATGTTGACGTAATATTCAACGGTGTGGATGGGTGAGTGGGTGATGCTGAGGGCACATTGTGAAATCATGCCGGCAGCCTTGGCATATTCGATGGAGGGGGCGATGTTGCGGATGTCGTTCAGTCCGCAGAAGGTACGGGTGATATCTGTGCCTTGTGCTTTCTTGACTTTGTAGAACAACTTGCGTACATCAGCTGGTACAGGACTCATGCGCAGTCCGTTCAGTGCACGGTCCAGCATGTGGGTCTGTATGCCAGCCTCGTGGAAGGGTTTAGTCCACTGGCGCACGGCATTGTTGGGGTTTTCGCCAAAGAGCAGGTTCACCTGCTCGAATCCGCCGCCGTTGGTTTCCACTCGGGCAAAGCAGCCCATTTCAATGATGGCTGGAGCCACCTTCATCAATTGGTCCACGCGAGGCACGTATTTGCCGGCACTCTGCCACATGTCACGGAAGACCAAGCTGAATTTTACTTCTCTCTTCATATATGATGTATTTATTAGTTGACAGGTTATTATATTTTCTCCACCTTTATGACCTTGCCTTTGCCGCTGGTCACGATGTTCACTGCGCCCTTGATGGCTGCCATAGTGGCAGGGTCAATCACTGTTGGTGCTGCTGGAGCTGTCGCAGCTTTCTTTACGACTACTTCTTCAGGAGCCACTTTGTTGACGATGGCTATCAGAAGTTTACTCAGATTAATGACTATCAGCAGGATAACAAAGACGGTAATCATACCTACAGCCATCAGCATCAGTCCTAAGCTCAGATTTTCCATAATGTTCTATTCTTATAATGTGTAGTTTGTTCTATGAGGGGCCTTTGCGGCCTTTTGACCGAAAATTGCACAAAGTTACAACTTTTTGCTTAAATGTGTGCGCACACTTTCCCAAAAAATATTAAAAGGCGACACAATGGTTACTTTTTGTATAATTATTCACAGACTTGTCGCAGGTGGGGGCTTGCAGGCTTTGCTCTGTTGGTATTTTTGTGGGCAAATAGGGGGAAGGTATAAAAAAGGGAGGATGTGCTACACACGAGTAACACATCCTCCCTGTCTATGTGATAGAGCCGCTATGCGGACACTGATTAGCGAACCACGATGGGCTTGTACTTCGGAACGAGGGTCTTCATGATAGACCATGCAACCAAGTAAGCAATGGCACAGATGCAGAATACAATCATGTAACCGGCCTGCTTGCCTTCGAAGCCCATGAATGTGAAGGCCTGACCTGCTTCTTCTGAGTAAGTGAAGAGAGCACCGGCACCCTTGTTGATGAGGAATGAACCGATACCTCCGGCCATACCGCCGATACCAGTAATGGTAGCGATAGCACTCTTCGGGAACATGTCACCGATGGTAGAGAAGAGGTTGGCACTCCAAGCCTGGTGTCCGGCACCGGCCAAACCGATGATGATGGCGGGCCACCATACTGAGAGTTCACCCATGCTCTGAGCAAACAATGCGGGCAATGGCAGGAATGCGAAGATGAGCATAGCCTTCATACGTCCTGCGTAGGGGTTCATACCTTGCTTCTCAACGAACAGCTTGGGCAGATAGCCACCGTAGAGTGAAAGGATGGTTACGATGAGGTAGAGGGTAAAGATAAGCATGATACCCATAGAAGAAGATGAACTGTAGCCATACTGGTCTGAGAAGTAAGCGGGAGCCCAGAACAGGTAGAACCACCATACACCGTCGGTGAAGAACTTACCTACGGCAAAGGCCCATGTCTGCTTGAACTTGAAGCACTCCATGAATGAGAGCTTACGTTCTGTACCGTCAGCTGCAGGGGCAGGCTCATCGTCCTTGTCCTGTTCGATGTATTCCAACTCAGCCTTGTTCACATACTTGCTTTCGCGAGGTTTGCTGTAGAGGAATACCCAGAAGAACATCCACAGGAAGCCGAGGGCACCGATGATGATGAAGGCCATTTCCCAACCGCCTCCGATGCCTTTATCCTTGAAGTACTGGGCCAACAAGGGGATAGTGGCAGGAGCAGCGAGGGCACCTACAGATGCACCAGCGTTGAATACAGATGTTGCGAATGCGCGGTCTTTCTTGGGGAAGTACTCGGCGGTAGTCTTGATGGCTGCGGGGAAGTTACCGGCCTCACCCAATGCCAGGATACAGCGTGCGGCAATGAAGAACCATACGCTGACTGTTGCGATAGAAACTGCGATAGCGCCAGTTGCAGCTGTCATTTCAGCTACTGAACTGATGCCTTCCACCTGCATGGTTGCCCAACCACATGCGGCGTGCAAACAGGCACCTGCACTCCATACGCCGATGGCCCAGAGGAAACCCTTCTTGGTTCCCATCCAGTCAACGAAGCGACCGGCAAAGAGCATGCAGATTGCATACACGATTGAGAATACTGCGGTGATGTCACCATAGTTAGCGTCCGTCCAATGGAACTCGGGCGCGATAAAGTCTTTCCAGGTAAGCGAAAGTACCTGACGGTCCATGTAGTTGACCGTAGTGGCGACGAACAGCAGAGCGCACATCACCCATCTGAAATTGGTCTGTTTGTAGTTTTGATTGATACCCATGATACCAGTTAATTGATTAGTAAATTAGTTTTGCCGCCAAAGGTACGGCCTTTTTCTTGGATTTACAAGGAATTTTCAATAATTTTGCACCGAGATAAGCAGACACTAACATAATTAATACTTTATAAGAATGAAAAGAATCCTTTTATCCCTTTGCGGAGCGATGGCTCTGTTGTGTGCGTTACCGATGCGGGCGCAGACGGAGAAGATCAGTGAGAAGTTGCCTATGTCGGTTCGTTTGGCCGAGTCGGAGATGGTCCGGTGTCCCGAGTCGTGGCAGCTCGATTTCCAACCCAAACTCAAGTGGGACTACTGCCACGGAGTGGAGTTGCAGGCCTTCCTCCGTCTTGAAGAGATGTATGGCGACAGCCGTTACTTTGACTATGCCGAAGCCTATTGTGACACGATGGTGCGCGAGGATGGCACCGTGGTGGCCTACAAGCGCGAGGAGTTCAGCCTCGACCGTGTGAACACTGGTAAGATATTATTCAATATGTACGCGCGTACGGGCGAAGAGAAGTACAAGAAGGCACTCGACCTGATGTATTCCCAGTTCGAGGGACAGCCCCGCACCAAGGAGGGAGGCTTCTGGCACAAGAAGGTCTATCCCCACCAGATGTGGCTCGACGGCCTCTACATGGGTGCTCCCTTCTATGCCGAGTATGCTGCCCGTTATGGCAAGCCCGAAGCTTTCCAGGACGTCATCAACCAGTTCTGTGTGGTGGCCCGCCATACGTATGACCCCGCCACCGGTCTCTACAAGCATGCGTGGGACGAAAGCCGCGAGCAGTTCTGGTGCAACAAGGAGAACGGCCAGAGTGCCCACTCATGGGGACGTGCCATGGGATGGTTTGCCATGGCACTGGTGGAGACGCTTGAGTTCGTTCCCGTTGATGAACCGAACCGCGACTCCCTGTTGGCCATCCTCGACAATGTGGTGAAGCAAATCGAGCGTTACCAGGACAAGAAGACCGGCCTCTGGTACCAAGTGCTCGACCGTAGCGGAGACAGGGGCAACTACCTGGAGTCTTCCGTGTCGGCCATGTTCATCTACTCGCTCTACAAGGGTATCCGCCTCGGAGTCGTGCCTGCCACCTATATGACTGTGGCCGACAAGGGCTTCGAGGGCTTCATGAAGCGCTTCATCAAGGTCGGCAAGAAGGGTGTGGTGTCTATCACCGACTGTTGTGCCGTGGCCGGTTTGGGTGGCAAGAATATGCGCGACGGCAGCTATGACTACTACATCAACGAGCTGATACGCGACAACGACCCTAAGGCTGTGGGACCCTTCATCAATGCCTGCCTCGAGCGTGAGCGCCTCACTCCCCATGAAGGACCTGTGACCGTTGAGAACAAGAACGGCAAGATCCGCATCCTGATGATAGGCGACTCAACCATGGCCAACAAGGACACCAGCAAGGGCAGTCCCGAACGCGGTTGGGGTATGGTGCTGCAGGACTTCTTTACCGACGCAGTGGAGGTGGACAACCACGCACAGAACGGGCGAAGCACCAAGAGCTTCATCAACGAGGGGCGTTGGGACAAGGTGCTCGCCCGCATCCGTCCGGGCGACTATGTGTTCATCCAGTTCGGTCACAACGATGAGAAGTACAACAAGCCGGCGGTCTATACTGCCCCCGGCGTTACCTTCGATGCCAACTTGCGCCGCTTTGTGATGGAGGCCCGCCAGCGTGGCGGCATCCCCGTGCTGTTCAATGCCATTGTGCGCCGCAAGTTTGATGGCGAGCGATTGACCAATACCCACCGCGACTACCTGCTTCCTCCGCGCCGTGTGGCCGAGGAGACTGCCGCTTACTTCGTGGATGCCAATGCCATCACTCACGGTATTGTGGAGGCCATGGGGCCCGAGGATTCCAAGCGTCTCTTCATGTGGTTGCCCAAGGGCTCGCCCTCGCATCCCAAAGGCTTGCAGGACGACACTCACCTGAATGTCTATGGTGCACACCGTGTGGCCTGGTCGCTCATCTCGGCCGTGTGCAACCAGATTCCCCGTTTGGAGCAGCATGTGAAGTACTTTGATTTCAGTAACCTCTGATAGGAGAGGGAGGGCCTCTCTGAAGGGAGAGGGCAGATATAGCGAAGGGCGCACCGGAGACGGTGCGCCCTTTTTCGTTAGGGGGAGGGGGTATGGGAGAGGCTATAGTTCCCTAAGCTCCTATCGTTTCCTATAGCTTCTATGGCCTCTATCGGTCGGGAGTCAGTCCCGCTTGACCTCCAGTCTGACACCGGCGGCAGGCATGTCGGCTCCCATGGGCGGGTTCTGCTTCATCAGCTCTATCTTGAGCGATTCGATGAGGGGGAAGTCGTGGAAGAGGCGGCGGGCAATGCGTCCGGCCACATGCTCCAGCAGGGCCGAGGGTATGTCCATCTCTTCCTTTACGGCCTGATGGATGTCGGCGTAGCTTACTGTCCCTTCGAGGCTGTCGGACTGGAGGGCTTCGTCGAAGCGGACTCCGGCTTCAAGGGAGACGGTGAACTGGGCACCCACGAGGCGCTCTTGGGGGAGTACGCCGTGGCGGGCGTGGAACTGCATCCGGGGGAGGAGGATGGTGGAGGAGAGGAGTTGCATGGGAGGTATCTGATGGGTTTAATGGGGTTGATGGGACTAATGGGGTTGATGGGGGGAGAGGGTATAGAGAGCTTCCGGATAGGCTGGGGCTTTCAGGGGAGGTGGCTTAGAGCAGTTCCCTGACAAAGACCCAGATGAAGTAGCCGCACAGGACGAACTTGGCCGCCGTGCCTACGAGGAAGCCGATGAGTGAGCCGAAGCCGGCCTTCAGGGCTTGGGTGTTGTCCATACCATCCTTGGTGGCTCCCATGAAGGCGCCTACGAAGGGCCCGATGATGATGCCCCACGGAAGGAAGAACATGCCCACAATGGTGCCGATGAGCGACCCGCGGTTGGCCCACTTGCCGCCTCCGCCTGTGTATTTGGTGCCCCACATGGGGATGAAGTAGTCGAGCAGCTGTATGGCAATGACCAGCAGCAGGCCTATCAGCAGTTCGGAGGTGCTGAGGCTGACGCGGTCGGTCAGGTGCAGCAGTATCAGTGCCGCGTATGCCACGGGCGGGCCGGGAAGCATGGGCAGGATGCAGCCTGCCAGTCCCATGATGAGGCAGATGATGCCGAGGATGATGAGGATGATGTCCATAATATGAAGAGACCCACCCCGACCCTCCCTGTGAGGGAGGGGGTAGGATGTCTGCTTGTTTGTTTGTTTGTTGCTATTTACTAATTACTACTTCTTTACTGTCTGCCTCCCTCCCTTGCAGGGAGGGCCGGGGTGGGTCTTATCCCCTTTACTTCTTCGTCACGCGGAACCAGTCAACGTCCACCCAACCGCCGTCGTTGGTGACCATGTGGGGACGGGTGCAGAAGGTACCCATCTTGGCACCTATCCACTGGCCTTCGCGCACGCGGAAGGGCTGGCCCAGCTTCTTGAACTTCTTGCCGTCGGTGCTGTAGAGGAAGTCGCATGTCACCACGCGGTCGCCCTTGTCGGCGAATGCCTTCTTCTCGGTGGCATCGGTGCTGAACACGGCCTTCAGGTAAACGGTGCCGTCGGTCAGCGGAGCCGTGGCCTTCACGGTCTCGGCCTTGCCCTTGTCCGCACTCTTGCACTCCACCTGGCTCAGCACGAGGCCGTCCTTGGTGTTCTCCAGGATGAGGCCGGCATAGTCGCGTCCCATCACCACCAGGCCGGTGCGCTCGCCCGTATATTTCTCACTCGGGCAGAAGGTCAGCTTCATGGTGGCGGCAAAGTTGAACGCCGGGGTCTTCTGCAACAGCAGGTTAGCCACGCTCCACAGGCTCTTGTAGTCCTCCACCACGGGGTAAGAGTACAGTCGCATGTAGCCCTTGTCGCCGGCATAGTAGGCCCACAGTTCGTTGATGTTGGCGTGCCATTGCCACTGCTTGCCCAGTGTCATGCCGTCGAACTCGTCGCTCTCTTGCGGAGTCTGTATGGGGTACTGCTTGCCCACGTTGGGCTTGCGGTATGTCAGCACGGGTTCGCCGCATCCGTCGCCGTCCTTGTCAACGCCGATGACGGGCCATCCGTCCTTCCACTCCATCGGTTGCAGGTGCACCAGTCGGCCATAGGCTCCCACGTCCTGGAAGTGGAAGAACCAGTGTTCGCCGGTCGGGGTGTCCACCCATGCTCCCTGGTGGGGGCCATTGATGGTGGTATTGCCTTGGGCCAGTACAGTCTTGCACTCGAACGGGCCGTAGGGATTGTCGGCACGCTCGACCACCTGCCAGCCTGTGGCCACACCTCCGGCCGGGTGGAACAGGTAGTACTTGCCCTGGTACTTGTGTATCTTCGCGCCCTCGCATGTGGGGTGGTCGATGTGTCCGTCGAAGATGATGCGGCTCTGTGTAGTGGCCACCAGTGTCTCGGGGTCAAGCTCGCAGACGGCCAGGATGCTCTTCAGCCCCGCGCGGCTTCCCGCGTAAGCATGGTAGAGATAGACCTTACCGTCGTCGTCCCACAACGGGCAGGTGTCGATGAGTCCCTTGGCCGGCTTGATCAGCTTCGGAGCCGTCCATGTGCCCCGCGGGTCTTTGGCCGACACCATGAAGGCACCCTGGTCGGGGTCGCCCCAGAAGATGTAGAAGGTGCCGTTGTGATGGCGTATGGCCGGTGCCCACACACGGTTGCCGTGTTCCGGACGTTCCGGAGTCTCCACGGGCGGCAACGTGTGGGCCACGGCGTGCCCTATGATGGTCCAGTTCACCAGGTCCTTCGAGTGGAGGATGGGCAGACCGGGCAGGCAGTTGAAGCTCGATGCGGTCATGTAGTAGTCGTCGCCCACGCGGCACACATCGGGGTCGCTGTAGTCAGCGCACAGGATGGGGTTGTGGTACTTGCCGTTTCCAAGGTCGGCCACCCACACGTCCGACACGTAGGGCTTCTCACTCTCTTGCGCCATGGCAGCATTGCCTCCGAGGGCGGCCATCAGCAGCAAGGTACTCATTGTTTTTAATCTCATGTCTTTGTCTGTTATTTAGTTTGTTCAGTTCCGGGATGTTGTTTCTTTGGGTGCAAAGGTAATGAAATCCCCTTGATGTTGCAATATTTTCCCTGCCAATATGATGATTTTTCCCCGCAATGTGTCGGATTTTCCCGGATAGGTTGTATATTTGCAGGGAGATACCGGTGTGTAGGCGGATGAGAAAGGTGTATGTCACCCAAACAGACACCGTGTCTGATGGTGTAACAGACACCGTGTCTGATGATGTGTCACACACGGTGTGTGGTGATGTGGCAGACACCGTGTGTGGTTAGTGGTGACATACGTGTGTCACTTTCGGTAAGAAACGTCTGTCCATGCCGTCTCTGTCATTCTGAGCGTAGCGAAGAATCTGGTGACGTGTGCTTTGATACTCTTTGCTGACGTGTTCAGATTCTTCACTGCGTTCAGAATGACAGGAGACCGTCAGTGCGATGAATGACTGGCCGTCAGTGCGATGAATGATTGACCATCGGTACAATGACTGACTGGCCGCCGGTACGATGACTGATTGGCCGTCAGTACGATGAATGACTGACCGTCGGTACGATGAATGATTGGCCGTCAGTATGATGAATAATTAACTGAAAAACAATGATATGGCAAAAGTGAAATTGGTAAAGAGGGGCAAGCCCGGTCCGGCGGGTGGCCCGAAGAAGTGGTACGGACTCTCAGTGAGCGGACGTCCGTTGGATGTCCGGCAAATGGCGCGTCAGGCCACGCGCAACACCTCGCTGACTCCGATGGAACTGGAGGGGGCACTTGAGCTTTTTGGAGAGTATGCCATCTTACAGCTGTTGCAGGGCCACACGGTGCGGTTGGGTTACTTGGGACATCTGCGGCTGACCTTCAAGAGCGAAGGTGTCGATGACATCCGCGACTACCACCCCAGTCGCCACGTCCGCGAGCCGCGCATCCTGTTCACCCCTTCGAAGGAGTTGAGGGAGCGGGTGGTGAAGAATGTGACATTCGAGCTTGGTCCCGTCGCCGAAGACGGGGTGACGTATGCTTCGGTGGCGGACTATTTGAAGAGGGAGGGAGATCCACCTGAATCCTCCCTGTGAGGGAGGACTTTATATTAGTCTCTCCCCTGTGTAGTATTTGCATTCCAACAAGTCCTCCCTATCAGGGAGGATTCAGGTGGGTCCTCACTGTCACCGTCACCTCCCTCGGTCTTCCCCTTTGCGAGAAGTCGCGTTTCATGCTGTGGAAGCGGAAGGAGTCGTAGGCTGTGTCCGTCAGGTTGCGTCCGCCGAGGTCCAGCTCCACCCGTGGGAAGTGCAGGGTCAGTCCGGCGTGCAGCTGTCCGTAGTAGGGCTGCATGGCATCGTTCGCTTCGGTCCACCAGATGCGGCCGGCTCCCTGGTAGTCGGTGCGCAGGGTGATGCGGTTGATGCGCAACGGGTTGTCGGCCAGACGGATGGCGTATCGGGCGCCGAGGCTCAGCGTGTGCTCCGGTGCGAAGGGCACTCGGTTGCCCGTGTAGTCGTTCTTTTCTCCTGCGTCAGAGGTGCCGCCGTCGTAGCGTGTGAAGGTGGCATGGGTATAACCGTAGCTGAGGTTCAGGCTGAGGTCGGCCAGCGGCTGTGCCTGCAGGGAGAGTTCGCCGCCCATGCTTCGTGCCCGTCCGGCGTTCACCAGTATGCGGCCCAGTCCTTCGGGCGTGAATCGGCTCACCTGTTGGTCGCGTGTGTGGATGAGGAAGAGGGCCGCGTCCATGCGCAAGGCTCCTTCGAGCAGGTCGAGGTGAGTGCCCACCTCGTAGTTGAGGCTCCATTCGGGGTCGTAGTTTATCTGTTCCCTCACCTCCGCCTCGGTCAGCTCCGATGAGCGGAAGCTCTGCTGTATTATCTCACTGAACATCTGCATGTTGTATCCTCCCGAGCGCAGTCCCTTGGTGGCGCTGGCATAGATGCGTCCGATACCCGTCTGCAGGCTGAGGGCCAGGCGGGGCAGCAGGTGGGTCTGCCGTTTGTGGAACTCGCCGGTGTACTCCACCGTCTTCTGCCCGGGTTGGGAGACCAGTCCCATGCCGGTGAACAGGGTGTTCACCCTTGTGCGTGTGTCGTAGTCGATGGCCTGCCGCTCGTGGTCCAGCCTCAGTCCGGCCGTCAGTGTCAGCCGTTCGGTCAGGCGTATGTCGCTCTGGTGGAACAGGGCGATGCTCCTCACCGGAGTGTGGAACAGGCCGGGTATGTGCAGGTGCTCGTCGGTGAGCTGTACCCTGACGGGTGCATCCTTCATGCCCTCGTCCATCGCCTGTTGTATCATTTTCACTCCGTCGGTATAGAAATCGACCGGTGCATCTGCCCGTGTCCATTGGAGCATGCCGCTCAGGCCCGTCACCCATTGCCACTGCTGTCGGGTGGGGCTCTTCAGGGTCAGCTCCTGGTTCAGCGTGTGTATGCGTTGCCGCTGGCGCAGGGTGAAGATGTCGTCGGCAAGGAAGTCCTGGTCGATGCGCATGTCATCGGTCAGCCACTGGTAACTGCTGACGCTGCTCAGTGTGAAGGCATCAGCCTGCCACTGGATGTGGGCGGCCGCGTTCACCAGGTCGCGCTGGTAACCATGAGGGCGGTTGTTGCTTATCTTCCCTATCAGGTGGTCGAATCGTCCGCCGTCGTCGGTCAGCGGGCCGTTGTACTGGTAGGGATAGCCCCGCTCGTCCGCCTGGTCGTAGCGCAGGGTGAAGTCGGTGCGCAGCTCCTCGGTGGGCAGGTGCAGCAGGCGCAGGCTCACTCCCTTGCCCTCTTTCCGTTCGGCCCAGCGGCCGGTGGTCAGGTTGCGGCGTATGCCCCGCGCCTCGTTCGCATGGAAGCCGAAGGTGAGGCCCGTGCGGTCGGTGAACTTCAGTCGCAGACTGCCCCGTCCGTAGTGGCTCATGTCGGCAGTGGCACCTCCCAACTCAGCCTCTACACCCGGCGAGCGCAGGGGGTTGGTGGTGTGCAGCATCACCAGTCCGCCCATGGTGTTTCGCCCGTAGAGGGTACCTTGGGGACCACGCAACACATCCACCCGCTCCACACCGATGAAGGGGAAGTCGAAGGCCGCTTTCTCGGTCAGGGGAATGTTGTCGATGTACATGCCTACGGCAGGCGAGTTGATGCGCGAACCTATACCTCTTATATATATGGCCGAGGTGAGGCTGCTGCCATAGTTGGGGATGAAGAGGTTGGGCGTCAGGCCCGACAGTCCCTTCACCGACTGTACGCTGTGTTCCCTCAGCATCTCGGCCCCCACCAGCGAGGCAGCCAGCGGCTGTTGCCTCAGGGGTGCATGGGTCTTGGGCTGCGACACGATGGTGACGGTCTCAATATCGACCACCCGCAGCGAGTCGGCCTCGGTGGCGTGCAACGGGAAAAAGCCCGCTGTGGCGAGCAGTAATGTCAGAAGTCGTTTGTGGGTCATGTGAGTAAGATGAAATTTGATTGGGTGGTAGGGGAGGGGGAGTCCGAACTGTGGGAGTTCAGGAGTTACAGGAGTTCAGGAGTTCAGACAATGGTATAGTACATGATGGTAAAACTATTGTCTGAACTCCTGAACTCCCGAACTCCTGAACTCCTATAAGGTCATCTCTTGCTTCCTCTCATTCCACCGTCCCCTCATAGTCCAGTGTGAACTTCAGTGTCATCTTGGGACTTACTACCAGGTCGATGTTTATGGTCAGGTCGGCAACCTTCGGTTCGCCGCCAATGGTGCCTGCTACTTTGAGTGTGGCAGGGTAGCCTACGCCCATCTTATATAGGCTGTCGGTGCACTCGCCGGCAATCACTACCGCCCTTTCGGTGGCAGTAGCCTCCAAGGGCAGGATGCGGAAGTCGCCGTAGCTCATGCCCGTGTGGTCGGTCCAGTTGTGGTAGGTCAGTACCAGTTGCTTCTGCTCGTTCAGGCCGAGGGTGACGGGTTGGTCGTAGGTAGTGTCGATGCGCATCACCATGCCCCGGCTGTCGAGGTCGGTCAGTGTGGTGCCCACATATTCACCGGCTACCCACTCGGCGGCACTCAATACAGGGTCGATGGTCGGTTTCGGTTCGTCATCATCATCACTACAAGCCACAAAGGCCACACTGCTGCACAGGGCCATCAGCATCAGGGGAAGCATCTTCAGTCTTTTCATATCAATCTTTACCTTATTATTATATGAGTTAGTAATTCCTTTTTTCCGGCTGCAAAGGTACGCCCTTCCGCCGAAACGGGCAATCCTTATTTATGAGGAAAAAGGGTCGGGCAGGAGTGGGGACTGTCTGTAAAACAGAAAAAGGAGGGCGAAGTTTGCCCTTTCCACAGAAAATACATATCTTTGCCCGCGGAACAGAGGCCCGCCTGCCGCTGCTCCATCAAAAAGTTGCAAAGAGAGAATCATGGAAAAGACAGAATTGTACCCCTTGCTGTTTCGCCCGAACCTGCACCCTGTGGTGTGGGGAGGCCGTGGACTGAAGCCTTGGAAGGGACTGCCTGCCGACGAGGAACCCATCGGCGAGTCGTGGGAGGTGAGTGTGGTGCCGTCGTCGGTCAGCATCGTGGCCAATGGCCCGCTGGAGGGCACACCGCTGACCCGCTTGGTTGCCGCCCGTCCGCAAGAGATGTTGGGCGAAAGTGTGGCACGTCGCTATGGCAATGAACTGCCCCTGCTGGTGAAGTTCATCGACGCTGAAAAGGACCTGAGCATACAGGTGCACCCCGACGACACCATGGCTCAGCGCGAGCATGGCAAACGGGGGAAGAGCGAGATGTGGTACGTCATCAATGCCCAGCCGGGGGCTTACCTCTATGCCGGCTTCAAAGAGCATATCACCCCCTATGAATACAAGCGCCGGGTGGAGGATGGCACCATCACCGAGGTGTTGGCCCGCCACGAAGTCAGGGCAGGAGACGTGTTCTACCTCCCGGCCGGCCGGGTGCACGCCATCTGCGGAGGCATCCTGTTGGCCGAGGTGCAACAGAGTAGCGACGTCACCTACCGCATCTTCGACTACAACCGACCGGGAATGGACGGACGTCCGCGCCAACTTCACACCGAACTGGCTGCCCAGGCACTGGACTACACGGTCGAGAGCGAGTATCGCACCCAGTATGCCTTGCGCGAGAACGGTGCCAGCCTGGTGGTTGATACGCCCCACTTCACGGTGCGCGTCAACGAGGTGTACCGCCCTATCCATCGCGACCTCATCAAGTACGACTCCTTCATCATCTCCATGTGTATGCAGGGCAGTTGCCGCATACGCCTGCGCAGCAATGGTGCCGAAGTGGCCCTGCAGGCCGGACAGACTTGCTTCATCCCTGCCGCCGTGGCCGACTACGACATCCTGCCCAACGAGGGTGAAGGGCTCTGCCGCATCCTCGATGCCTTCATCGACAATATGGACCGCAGCCTCCTCAGCTCAGTCTCCCGTTTCCTCCACTTGACGCGGAAGTAGGGAATGACGCTCCCTATACCTTATTATATACTGGTTGGTTCCAGAAGGATAAAAGGAGGTGGAGCGGGATAAGAAGAAGTCGTGGGCTAAGGGGAGATACCGCTTCGCTCTTTGTCTCCTTAAAACAAAAGAAGGGCGCCCCTCTACGGAGCGCCCTTCTCTTTTCCCTATATGTCACTGCTTATCTCATAGCAAAGCCGCAAGTCTGGGCTGAAGCAGCCTGACGGGCAGCCATCAAGCCGGCATGGTCCAGAGTCACCTGCATGTAGGTGCCGTTCTGCAAGTTCATGTTCACGGTGCCGTCGCCGTTGATGCTGAGCAATTCGATAGCCTCGTCGCCATTCATCACACTCCAGCTCTGTGCCTCGGCATCAAACTTCAGTGTCAGCTCTTGTCCCTCTTCGTTAGTGATAGTGTAGCCGTCAGCGTTGGTCTTAACCAGGTACTCACCCTTCTCGCCCTTCACTTTCTTCACCTCACCGGCGTTGGCAACAGGATTGTCGCCTGTCCAGAACTCGATGCTGTTCAATATTACGTTGTCAATGAAGAAGGAAATCTCATATACCGGCACAATCCACATGGCCAGATAGAGAACCTCGTTCACGAACTTACTGTCAGTCACACCTTCGTTCCAGTCCTTCACCTTATTGAACAACGCGAACGAACCGATGCATGATGAGAACATCATGCTACCGCACAACACTGCGCACATGGCGCTTACTTTGAATTTCTTCATAACTTATTCCTTTCTATAAGAGTTAGTAATCGTTATATCGGTGACAAAGGTAAGGCTTTTTTCGGAATATACGAACATTTTTCTCGGAAAGTTGCCTTATTGCTTGATATTTGCTTCTTCAAGGCCGTATCCCTTGCGCTTGTCCTCCTTTTTCAAGGCGAAGGCGAGGGCGAGAGCCACCATGCCGAAGAGGGCGAAGACACACATGGGGAGGGTGTAGTCGTACTGGATGAAGGTCTGTCCGTCAACCACGCGTTCGCCACTGATGCAATACTCGTTGAGCAGCCATCCGATGAGCAGGGGCACGAAACCAAGTCCGATGTTCTGTACCCAGAAGATGAGGGCATAGGCCGAGCCGAGGAGTTTCTCGGGGATAATCTTGGGCACACTGGGCCACATGGCCGAGGGTACAAGCGAGAAGGCCACGCCGAGGACGATGGCGATGAAGGCGGCAAACCACCAGTAGTTGAGCAGCGGGAGGGCGAACAGGACGTGTACGCCAATGAGCATGGCCGAGCCGATAATCATGATGGTGGCTCCCTTGCCGTGCTTGTCATAGATGCCGCCAAAGAGAGGGGTCATAATCAGGTTGCCCATAGGGATGAGGGCAGGAATCCAACCGGCCCACTCGTTGGCCATACCGTACTTGTTCTCCATCAGTGAGGTCGCGTACTTCATGAAGGGGAAGACGGCAGAGTAGAACATGAGGCACAAGAGGGCAATGAGCCAGAAGCCGCGGTTGCTGATGATGGCCTTGAGGTCGGCAAGGTGGAACGTGTCATCCTCGCCGTCGGCTCCTTGTTCGGCCGTCAGCTGCTTGTCCAGTCTGGTATCCATCACGCAGAAGGCCATGTAGGCCAACAGTCCTATACCTAATAATATTAATGCAAACAGCAAGGGGGTGGACATGTTGAAGTTCTTCACGATGAGCGGACTCACAATCATGGCCAGGGCTGTGCCCAAGCGGGCCACTGCCACTTGCGAACCCATGGCAAGAGCCATCTCCTTGCCCTTGAACCACTTGGCAATGACCTTCGTCACTGTGATACCGCAGTTCTCTGTTCCCACAGCAAAGATGGCATAGCCGAGGCTGGCCATGATTACCTGGGTGCGGATGCCGAAGATGGTGCCGGCTTCAGGCCCCGGTGAGATGTATTCTACCGAGTAGTACTTGATGAAGGCACCGATAACCATGAGGGCACAGGTCATCAGTCCCGTGAAACGCACGCCCAGCTTGTCGAGGATGATTCCACCGAAGATGAGCATGAACAGGAATACATTGAACCAACAGTACGACCAGTTGAAGATACCGAAGTCGGAACTTGACCAGTTCATCTCCACTTCGAGCATGGTCATCAGGGGTGACATGGCGTCGGTGAGGAAGTATCCCCACATCATCGTGAACGACACGATTACGAGAGCCGTCCAACGCGCTGCCTTGGAGTCTCTCAACGTTGCTTTAATCTTTTCAGTCATGTTTCTTAATTCTATTTAATGGGTTATTGATTTTCTCTCTCTTGCCTCTCTTTCAGGCCGCAAAGATAATGCAGAGGCGCGGAATAGCAAAGCCATTGGGGGAAAATTGAGAGATTTTCCTTGAAAAACTTGCCTGTTCTAAATAAAAGATGTACCTTTGCGCCCTGAATTGACAGACCATTACACATTATTGTTACCAGCAATAGTAGTTAAGTATATAATAATTAAAAGATAAAGCATAACAATGAAAAAAGGTATTCATCCTGAAAACTATCGTCCCGTAGTGTTCAAAGACATGTCTAACGGCGATATGTTCCTGACTCGCTCAACTTGCAAGACTACTGAAACAGTAGAGTTCGAAGGCGAGACTTATCCCGTAGTAAAGGTCGAAATCTCAAGTAGCTCACACCCCTTCTTCACAGGTAAGTCTAAGTTGGTTGACACTGCCGGTCGTGTGGATAAGTTCATGAGCCGCTACGGTAACGCCCGCAGAAAGTAAAAAGAGATGCCGAGAGGCTTTCAAGAGATACCGAAAGGGTTTCATCCAGACAAACAACGGAGGATACATCAAGCAAAGGATGTGTCCTCCGTTGTTTTTTATGCCCTCTTCGGAGGTCTCCCCTTGAGCCTCTTGTCCTGTCTGGCATCAAAATCCCGTGGTCAATTCTTGTCCAGTTGGGATATTTTCCCTTTCTTTGCACAGCTTAAACGAAAAGACAGATGAAACGACTCCTTTCCATGCTGGCCCTGCTTGTGGCCTGCTTCATGGCGGCACATGCAGCCAAGCCTGAGACCCCTTGGAAGAATGGCCCTTTGCGGGTGAGTGACAATCACCGTTACTTGGTGCACGAGAATGGCAAACCCTTCTTCTGGCTGGGCGATACCGGTTGGCTCATGCCCGAAAGGCTCAACCGCGATGAAGTGGGTTTCTACTTGAGCCGTTGTGCTCAGGCTGGCTACAATGTGGTGCAAGTACAGACCGTCAATGGAGTTCCTGCCTACAACATCTATGGACAGTCTTCGCATCCCTTTGGCTATGATTTCACGAACATCGACCGTCCGGGTGTATATGGCTATTGGGACCACATGGACTACATTGTCCAGACGGCTGAGCGGAATGGTATATATATAGGTATGGTCTGTATTTGGGGCGGACTGGTAAAGAGCGGACAGATGACCGAGGAAGAGGCTGTGAAGTATGGAACCTTCTTGGCCAATCGTTACAAGGATAGCCCCAACATCGTTTGGATAATCGGAGGCGACATACAGGGGACTGTCAAGACTGAGGTGTGGGAGACTTTGGCACGCACCATACGCGCCATTGACCCAGGGCATTTGATGACTTTCCATCCCCGCGGACGCACTTGCTCTTCGCTGTTCTTCCCCAAAACCGAGTGGATAGACTTCCACATGTTCCAGAGTGGGCATCGCCGCTACGACCAACGCATGGGAAACAAGGATTACCCAATCCCCGACAAAACAGAGGAAGACAATTGGCGCTACGTTGAACAATCCTTGGCCGTTGCTCCCATGAAGCCTGTGCTTGATGGAGAACCCTCTTATGAAAACATTCCCCAAGGTCTTCACCACGATACCGAGCCTCGTTGGCAGGCTGCCGATGTCCGTCGCTATGCCTATTGGTCGGTCTTTGCCGGAGCCTGTGGACACACTTACGGTTGCAATGAAATCATGCAATTCTATCGTCCCGGCCTCCCGCCAGCCTATTTTGCCAACACTCCTTGGTGGCTGGCTCTCGATTTCCCGGGTTTCAATCAGATGCAGCATCTGAAGAACTTGATGCTGACATTCCCTTATGAGGAACGGATTCCCGACCAGTCGGTGATAGCTGCCAGTGATAAGGTTCAGGCCGAGAGTGATGCATTGCCTGCTGTGAAGATTCCGCAAGACCAACTCCCACCAGCCGGCACTATTCTGCCCGCCGACTCCTCCTGGGTCATCAAGAAGTATAACCGCCTTGTTGCCACCCGCGGCACAGATTACTTGTTGATCTATAACTATACGGGCCGTCCCATGCAGGTGGACCTTACCCAAATTACAGGAAAGCTGAAAAAAGCCTGGTGGTACAGCCCCACTACGGGTGCATACACCTATATTGGTGAATATAAGAACAAGAAGGCTGAATTTCTCCCTGCCGAAGTTGGAGTAGGGAAGGATATAGTGCTCGTCGTCACTGATGCTGCTGCCGGTTATATTCGCCAACCTGCCCCGGATGGGGAAACAGAAAAGAAGAGCTACGAGGAATAGGGCATCCTCGTAGCTCTTTTTTTTAATCTTCCTTTCCTCAAACTTGCTTATAGCGGATAGTCCTCGAATGCGTAGAGGTCGGTGGAGAGGTAGCGCTCGCCAGTGTCGGGTAACAGGGCTACGATGATTTTGCCCGTATTCTCTTCTTGGCGTGCCAGTTCCAATGCGGCATGGAAAGCTGCGCCACTGGAGATTCCTACCAACAGCCCTTCCCGTTGGGCCAACATTCGTGCGGCACGGATGGCATCGTCGTCTTTTACGCGGACAATCTCATCAACCACCTCGGCATGGTAGTTTTGGGGCACAAACCCTGCACCGATGCCTTGTATCTTGTGTGGGCCGGCTGTGCCTCCGCTCAGCACGGGCGAAGCGTCCGGCTCTACGGCCACGGTACGGATGGCCGGATTGTGGTGCTTCAGTCCTTCGGCTGTACCGCTCAGTGTACCTCCAGTGCCTACACTGGCCACGAATATGTCCACTTGTCCGTCAGTGTCATTCCATATTTCTTCAGCTGTGGTGTGCAGGTGTGCTGTGGGGTTGGCAGGATTGTCGAATTGTCCGAGGATGATGCTTTCTTCGTGTTCTTCCTTCAGCTCATTGGCGCGTCGGATGGCTCCGGTCATGCCTTCATTGCCTGGAGTGAGCACTAAGGTAGCTCCCAATGCCTTCAGTAGGTTCTGTCGTTCGAGGCTCATTGTTTCGGGCATGGTCAGTATGAGTTTGTATCCCTTCACCGAGGCCACCCAAGCCAGACCGATGCCGGTGTTGCCGCTTGTAGGTTCGATGATGATGGCGCCGGGGCGGAGCAGTCCTCGTTCTTCGGCCTCTTCAATCATGGCTAATGCCACGCGGTCTTTCACACTGCCACCAGGGTTGAAGAACTCTACCTTCACGATGAGGCGTGCTTTCAGCTCCTCGCCTTTCTCTATATTCTGTACCTCTAACAGAGGTGTGTTCCCTACAAGGGAAATCAGGTTTCCATGAATCTTTGCCATAGTTGTATTGTTATGGGTTGGTTGATAGTTTTCCTTATATGTTATAAACTCTCGGATAGTCAGTGTGGTTCATTACTTGCCCATACTGGCATTTGTCCCTTTGTCTTGAATCCGTTTGCAAAGGTAGGCAGAATTTCCCACACTGCGTCATCTCTTTCCCTCTACTTGTAGGGTAAAGAGTGTAAATATACTTAAATTTCAACACTTTTTGTCCAATAGCATCGGTCGGGAGCGAAAAAGAGTGTATTTTTGCAGCCAGAAAAAGTAAGACAACTTAATATATTGAATTCAATTCCATGAACAGACGAACTATCTACGCCTGCCTGATGGCAATGGGGATGATGTGGGTGGCAGGAGGGACTGCAGCTACAGCCCAAAATATCTCAGAGAAGAAACAAGTGACACGACCGGTGGCAGAAACCTC
Organism: Bacteroidaceae bacterium; assembly: GCA_017521285.1. Taxonomy (GTDB): domain Bacteria; phylum Bacteroidota; class Bacteroidia; order Bacteroidales; family Bacteroidaceae; genus Phocaeicola_A. The sequence goes on from JAFXDG010000016.1 coordinate 23,188, forward strand.
GTTTCGCACCATTGCAAGGGGAATGCCCGATGAGTGGTACCGTACGCGTGAGGCACGCACCGTGGCCGACAGTGTGTTGGCATACCAGTTCCCCAGTGGCGGATGGGCCAAAAATCAGAGTTGGCATCAGCGTCCCGATGCCAATAAGGAGAAAGAGCGGGTGCTTATCCGCCAGCAGATGAAGTCCGCGAGTGGTATCGGCTCTACCATTGACAATATGAGTACCACCCTTGAACTGCTCTTCTTGTCCAAGATGTACAAAGCTACGGGGCGGAAGGTGTATCGCAATGCGTTCATGCGTGGCTTCGAATACTTGTTGGAGGCACAGTACGACAATGGCGGATGGCCTCAATATTATCCCATCAAAATGACCACCAAAGGCCCCGACTACTCGGTACATATCACTTACAACGACGATGCCATGAGCAATGTCATCAAGTTGATGCGCGACCTTGCCGAAGGGGATAAGGAACCTTATGATGCCCTGAAACTCTCCGATGCAGATAAGGCACGTGCCAAGGCTTCTTACGACAAGGGAATCGAATGTATCGTCAATACTCAGATAATCAAGAACGGCAAGCGCACTGTGTGGTGCCAACAGCATCATTATGAGACATTGCAGCCTGTCCAGGCCCGTGCCTATGAGTTCCCCTCGTTCACAGCTGATGGCGAAACTGCCGATCTGTTGGAGTTGCTGATGGGTGTGAAGAATCCTTCACCTGCAGTGATGAATGCTGTGGAGTGTGCAGTGGAATGGTTGCGCAATCATGCCATCAAGGGTTATCGTCACGAGATGTACAGAGATGCCGAAGGCAAATGGGACCGCCGTTTGGTGCCCGATGCCAATGCACCGCTCTTGTGGGCACGCAACTACGACCTTGAGACCGAGCAACCTTACTTCGGTGACCGCGATGGGAAGAAACACGACAACTATGCCGACATCAGTCGCGAGCGTCGTATGGGCTACAGTTGGATTGGTACCGATGTGCAGGGTGTGCTCGACAAGTACCCTGCCTGGTACACCAAACACCATCCGGGCAATTATCAGACGGGCGATTACGGTTACCTCTATTGCCACATGAGCGGACGCGGTGAGTGGACGGCATACGCTCTCAGTCGTGATGGCCTTCATTTTCACGACCTTATCAATGGCGATGCCATCATGGATCGCAAGAAACATGCCCGCATCGAAGGCGGACAGCGCGATGCCTACATCACCCGCCGCCACGATGGAAAGGGCTACCTGATGGTGACCACCGATATGCGTGTGGGCAGTTACAAGGAACTGAAGAAAGCTGCCGAGTGGGACAACTACGGTATTGACCTCCTTACCTCTGATGACCTCATCCATTGGGAGTCTGTCACCTTCGATTACCGTAAGGGGGCTTCCATCTTCTGCGACCCACAGTCGCCCGATGTATATAAGGATTGGAGTACCATCAACCGTGTGTGGGCTCCCCAAATCATTTGGGACCGCAACTACAAGTGGCCTGATGGCAAGAAGGGCGGCTATATGATTTACTACTCCATGTGGAACCGCGCCGAAGAGAAGTACGACCGCATGTACTATTCCTATGCCGACGAGTCGTTCACTCGTCTGACCAAACCCCAATTGCTCTTCGATTGGGGCTATGCCACCATTGATGCCGACATCAACTATCTGCCCTCTGACGGGCTCTTCCACATGATGATAAAGAAAGAGGGAGGCACACCGGGTATCTTCACCACGGCCAGCAAGAAACTGACCGGTCCATGGCCCGAACCTGTGGCTGATGACTATGTGGATTTCGAAGGGAAGAAGAAGTGCGAGGGTGCATCGGCCTTCCAACTGGTGGGTGACAGCACATGGCGTGTGGCCTACATCGAGTACTCTTCGCGTCCGCGCAATTACCGCATCTGTCATGCCGACAAGAATCTGCGTAATTTCACCTCTCCCCAGAACATTGAAGGGGTGAACGGCCCGCAACATGGCTCCTTCATGCGCTTGACCAAGGAAGAGTACGACCGCTTGCAAGCATGGTCAGACAGTCTGGAAGACAAACATTTGGAGGCCAATGTGCAGAATCCCGTTTTCTCCGGCCTTCATGCCGATCCCGAAGTGCTGTATAGTGAGCAGACGGGCAAGTACTACATCTATCCTACTACCGACGGTGCCGAGGGATGGAAGAGTCATGACTTCAAGGTATTCTCTTCGCCCGACCTGAAGACGTGGACAGACGAGGGTGTCATGCTCGACCTTCACGAGGATGTCTCATGGACAGACTGGTACGCTTGGGCACCGTGCATCATTGAGTGTAAATATGTAAAAGGCAAACTTGCCCGCACACCCAAGGAACTGAAGAAGACAGGCAAGAAGGTGACGTACAAGTATTTCTACTACTTCACCGCAGGAAAAAATATCGGTGTGGCAGTGGCCGACAAGCCCGAAGGACCCTTTAAAGATGCTCTTGGAAAACCTCTGCTCGACACTCCGCCTGCCGGCATCAAGGCACAGGTCATCGACCCCGATGTCTTCATGGATCCCCAAACGGGCAAGTACTATCTCTATTGGGGAAACAGTTTCCTTGCCTGTTCGGAGTTGAACGACGATATGGTGTCCATCAAGGATGGAAGTACCCGCGTGCTCATCAACCGTCCCGACAAGCGCAAGTACAGCTACAACGAGGGCACTTACGTCTTCTATCGCAATGGACTCTACTACTTCATGTGGAGCGAGAATGATACCCGCAGTGCCAACTACCGCGTGCGCTATCTCATCAGCGAGTCGCCTACCGAATTCATTCGTGATGGTAAGCCTGCCCAGGTGGAGCGTACCGTTATTCTTCAGCAAGACCCTTCGAAGCAGATTTATGGTACCGGTCATCACTCTATTCTGCAGAAGCCCGGCACCGATGAATGGTACATCGTATATCACCGATTTGCCCGCCCCGAAAGCATCAAGCTCGGTTGGTCAGCCGGTTATAATCGCGAAGTGTGCATCGACAAGTTGGAGTTCAACGAAGACGGAACCATCAAACCCGTCTCTGTCTCTCTTTGATTAGAGAGGGATTCCTTTTTATTGCGGTGTCCGCTAAAACTCTTATTCCTTGTATAATTCAAGGATTATGCAGTCTCATGCTGACGAAGGAAGCATCTGAGAACGTATGCTTGACAATTGTTGGGCTTACGCATTCGGATTCTTCCTATCGTCAGGATTATAAATATTTGTAAAAATCTTTGTTTCTGTTTTGTCAAGAAACAGAAAAATGGGACTCCATTCTTCTCTCATCTTAGGATCAAACGGACTTCTGTTTCGGAGTGAAGTAGGCTTGCAAATTGGCTGATGTACAGTGATTTAGGTATAGATTGTAAAATTCGTCTATTTTCGTCCGAATAAAATCTTCGTCCCATATATCGCATTCTCAGAGCCTCTATTTTGCATAAATATACAGTCATGGTGTATAATTATACATTCCATCCATTTGTAGGCACATCTTCTCCCGTCCGTGTGCACATACTCTGTTGACCGTAAGCACAACCTATAGTAGAGTGTCTGAA
>JAFXDG010000017.1 GCA_017521285.1 Bacteroidaceae bacterium
GAGGTAGCGGCACGACGCATAGCATGGGGCAAGACGCTCAACGCAGGACAGACCTGTATCGCCCCCGACTATCTGCTCATACACCGCAGCCGCGAAAAGGAGTTTGTGGAGGCATTCCGCAAGGCGCTAACCCGTCTGCACGGCACAGAAATCAAATCAAGCAGACACTATGTGCGTCTTGTCACCGACAAGGCTTTTGCACGTGTGAGCGGCTACCTCAAGGACGGCAAGGTTGTACTTGGTGGCTCCACCGATGCCAAAGAACGTTACATTGAGCCTACGCTCCTAACCGACGTAAGTCCTGACTCGCCTGTGATGCAAGAAGAGATTTTCGGTCCTGTGCTGCCTATGATTCCTTTCGACGACAGAAAAGAGGCAGTTGATTTCATACGCAAAAGGGAGAAACCGCTTGCGCTCTACTACTTCGGCAAGGTTAAGGACGGCAAAGAGTTCATACGTCTTACATCGGCCGGAGGCTCGTGCATCAATGACACAATCATGCACATTGCCAACGAGAACATCCCATTCGGTGGCGTAGGCAATTCCGGCATGGGACACTACCACGGTAAGCTAAGTTTCGAAGCGTTCTCGCACCAGCGTTCGGTGGTGACCACGACCACTCTGCTCGACCTGCCTTTCCGTTATATGCCGTACAAGATGTTCGGTTTGGTGAAAAAACTGCTTTAAAACAATCTTGTTTTTCATATTGTTCAAGATTTTTTTATAAATTTGAACAATCTTAGGGGCTGTCCCAAAAGGACAGTTTCTTGAACGTGCGTATATTGCATAAGAACAAAACACTATAAATCCCTATGAAAGAACACTTGTTAAGCCTTGACACGCTCAACATCAATCTGGGCTCAGGCGAAATGGTTATAGTTAACCTCATTCTTGCATTTGTAATGTTCGGTGTCGCATTGAGCATCAGAATGTCGACATTCAAGAGTATCTTCAAAAAACCGAAATCGGTAGTTTTAGGTCTGCTGTTGCAGTGGATTGCCTTGCCTGCACTCACCTGCCTCATTGCCATTGTGCTCAACCCGTTCATCACCCCGATGGTGGCATTGGGTATGATTCTTGTGGCTTCGTGCCCGGGCGGCAACATCTCGAACTTCCTCTCGTCGCTTTCAAAGGGAAATGTAGAGCTTTCGGTGTCAATGACAGCAATATCAACCCTCTTTGCTTCTGTAATCACTCCTTTGAACTTCTGGTTCTGGGGTACACACTACTGCCGTTTCGCATCAATACGCAACGATATCCCAACACTTGACATTCCGTTTGCCGAGATGTTGTCACAGATTATCCTCATCTTGGGTATTCCCATTGTATTGGGTCTTTTCTTCTCGCACAAATTCCCCAATGCAGCAAAAAAGATAATAAAGCCTACACAGATATTCTCGATCATCTTCTTCGTTGCCATGGTAGTCGTGTCAATGACTCAGGTCCTTTCGGGCTTTGAGCAGCGTTGGGAGGTTTATGCGGCTATCCTGTGCGCATTGGTGATTGTGGTCATACATAATGCTGTTGCATTGACAGCAGGTTTCTGGGGTGGTAAGTTGGCAAAGGCACCATACAAGGATTGCCGCACCCTTGCCATCGAGATTGGCATACAGAACTCGGGCCTTGCTCTGGCATTGCTGTTCAACCCTGCCATCTTCTCGCCAAACCTGTGGGGAAGCAATGGCGGTATGGTTATTGTTGCGGCCCTTTGGGGTATATGGCACATCATCGCAGGTTTGACAGTAGCATCTTATTTCCGTCGTTCAAAAGCATAAAGGATTATGGAAAAAAGAAGAAAAATCCAGGACAATGACTGGAGATACGATATCCTTCACAGCATTGTATCCTTTACTTTGAAGGCTTCGTACCGCACTATCACATACACAGGAATGGAGCGTATTCCACAGGACGGCGCTGTCATCTTTGCACCCAACCACAGCGGTGCGCTGTTGGATGCCTTGGTAGTAGTTGCAATGGACAACAAGCCGAAGGTGTTCCTTGCACGTGCCGACATCTTCAAGAACCCCAATATGGCAAAGATGTTCAACTTCTTCAAGATGATGCCTATCATGCGTATGCGCGACGGTATCGAGGAGGTGAAGAAGAACAACAGGACAATCGAGGTATCGGCCGACGTCCTCAAGGACAGAGTCCCCTTGTGCATCTTCCCAGAGGGAACACACCAGACAAAATACTCCATGCTTCCGCTCTCAAAGGGCATATTCCGCATTGCATTGCAGGCAAAGGAGCTCCTTGGTGACACACCGCTTTATATTGTACCTATGGGTATAAGATACGGCAATTTCTTCCGTTTTCGTTCATCGGTACGCGTGCAGGTGGGTAACCCGATAAACGTGGGAGAAATCATTGCCGAGAATGAAGACAAGACCCCTCAGGAGCAGATGAACATCATGCGCAAGCGTCTTGACGAGGGAATGAAAGAGAATATCCTTTATATCCCCAATGACGAGGAGTACGATGCAAAGAACGAGATATGCGCGGCTGTATCAGGTGAACAGCTCAAAAAGCATACGCCAGACGGCACCGAGCCACTCGTTGCTGTGAACAAGGAGGCAGCAAGGCGCATCGAAAGCCTCAAGGAGGAGAAGCCCGAGGTTGCACAACGCCTCATAGCATTGGGTAAAGAAGCATCACAGATACGCCGCAGGATGCAGATAAGCCTTGGCTCTGTTGCAAAGCAGCCTACATTGCTGTCCCAGACATTCAGGTTGTTGCTGTTGCTCGTCACACTCCCCTACACACTCATCGCAACTGTGCTGACACTGCCATTGGCAGCTGTAAGCACCATGTTGACAAAGAAGTTCAAGGACCTTGCATTCCACAACTCGGTACGTTTCGTGCTGTTGCTTGTGCTTTGGCCGTTGCTTATGATAATATATGCGATAATCGCTTTTGTATCGATGCCCGTGCAGTGGGCACTGTGTGCAATTTTGGCGATATTCCCCTCACCGGCAGTGGCGCAGGATACCTACAGAGCCTTGCGTATGATGGTGTCCGACTTCAAGCTGTGGCGTTGCAAGCCACTGAAGGCAAAATATGATGAAATAAGAAACATTTTCTTTAATTAATAGCAATATTATGAAAAGACACATTTTTACACTCGCTTGCGCGCTGTTTGCATCGGCAAGCCTCTTTGCCCAGAGCGGCAACGGCACCGCCGGTGACCAGAACGACAAGAAAGACATTGTCAAGACAGGATTCAATTTCGGTCCGCTGCCCGTGGTGGCATTCGATGCCGACAAGGGCCTGCAGCTCGGTGCTTTGCTGAACATCTATGACTTCGGCGACGGTAGCCTGTATCCCAACACACGCCAGAAACTATATCTTGAGGCATCGTTCTTTACCAAGGGCTCACAGCTGTTCGTCATCTCATACGACAACAAGTTCCTTATCCCTGGTGTACGCTGGTCAACGACAGCCGCGCTCACCAATGAGCAGGCGATGGACTTCTACGGCTTCAACGGTTATGTCTCATACTACGACCACCAGATGGTAAAGCTCGGTAATGACGACGGCGACAAGCTGCATTACATCTACACACCGAAGTACCGTTTCAACCGCCAGAACTTCAACTTCAAGACCGACTTCACCGGCAACCTCTGGGACAACAAACTCTTCTGGGAGGCAGGTTACCACCTTAACAATGTGGAGGCCGGTTACAAGGACCGTCAGGCACTCGACCTTGACAAGATAAACAAAGGCAAGGACGATTACAAGAAATACCCCGAGACAGACCCCACACTCTTCGACCTCTATCGCCGTTGGGGCATCATCCCTGAGGACGAGGCATGGGGCGGCTTCAGCAGCGCGTTGCGTCTGGGCTTGATGTACGACACCCGTGACAAAGAAGGCGCACCCGCCGAGGGTATCTGGGCCGAGGCACACGTTACACTCGCACCTAAGTGGCTGGGAACGACACACCCCTACTACCGCTATTCAGCGACATTCCGTCACTACCTGCCTATCATCAAGAACGACGTGCTCACCTTCGCCTACCGTCTCAACTACGAGGGTACATTCGGCAACAGCGCACCTTATTATATGCTGCCATTCATCACAACCATGGGCTCCACATACGACCGCGACGGCATGGGCGGCTACCGCACCGTGCGAGGCATCATGCGCGACCGCGTGCAGGGCCTTGACATGGCAACATACAACATCGAGCTGCGCTGGCGCTTCGTCAACCTGAGCCTGTGGAACCAGAACATCGCGTTCGGTCTCAACGTCTTCAGCGACGGTACAATGGTCACAAAGAACTACGACATGTCATTCCGTGGCGCCGAGGAGCATCGTGCGGAATATGAAGAGTACATGGCAAAGTCAGGCCTCTCGAACGACCGCCCGCACATCACCGTGGGTGCCGGCCTGCGCTTCATCATGAACCAGAACTTCATCGTAGCCTTCGAGTACGGCTTGCCTATAAGCAAGTTCAGCAGCGACAAGGCCATCAAGAAACAGGACGGCAACGGCGCCTTCTACATCAATACAGGATTCCTGTTCTAAAATGTTTTTATACAGTTAGGGCACCCCGCAAGGGTGCCCTAATTTTGTGTAATGTGTAACGTGTTATGTGTATAACGTGTAACATTTATTGATGTAGGAGCGGTACTGGGCGTGTATGCTCTTGTTTTCAAGTTTTAGTCCTCCTCTATTTATAGAGGAGGTGTCCGAAGGACGGAGGAGTTTAATGAAAGCCAGTCTTGGAATATTGGCACTTAAATAACATGATTTAGAGCTCCTCATGCGAAGAGGAGCTCCCCGCAGGGGTGAGGAGTAGAAAAACGTTATTTTCTATTTTCAGCAGCTGCTTTTATAAAAATTCATCTGCTCACTCCTGCTTTTTCCTTTTTTTTAATTAGTTTTGCAGTGCGTGGTGCAAACCACGCAAGACATATATAAGGCGTTTACTACGCTTTGGTTTTGACACCTTGAAATCCTGGAAAAATTTCAAATTGTCTGTCAAGAACAAAGCAGCGGTGAATGCCCCATAGGTGTGTTATATACATACCTCAAATACCTGTATAGCCATTGGTGTATCCATACGCCAACGGCAAACATTGGTATCGGGGGATTGTTATACATACACGCGTGGGGCTTCTGCGTTGCTCGTTTCGACAGACAGGGCATTTCCAGGAGCCTCAAGGTGTGGAGCGAGCGACAGTGCAGGGCTTCACGCTTGAACCGAAATGTAGAAGATATTACTTTGATAATCAGATATACAATAACGGGAACTATATGAATTGATACCATAAAGTTCCCGTTGTTTTTATGTGTGGGATATATGTTCCCCTAGTTACTTTGTCAGAAGTTCACTTAATTCCGCATATGAAGAGACAATGCCAAATTTGAGATTGCCACCTGAAATAGATTCAAAATGTTTTCTTGCACAATCAATCTTGGATTCTTCTACACCTCGTAAGTCAGCTGATTTCATTTCATACTTTGTGGCACCTTTGGTTTCTGCTACAAAATAGACGTGTTTGACTGCTCCTTCTCGGAATGCTATCGCCCAGTCTGGATTATAATGTCCCATGGGAGTATTGATATAGAAACCACGTGGAAGTTTGGTATAGACAACCACATCTTCCTGCTTCTCCAATTGTTCTGCGAATGGCTTCTCAGTTCCCACGCTATCAACTACCACCAAATCATAGAGTGATTTCACTGATTCAATGGCATTGTCACCAAGTTTGCCTCTGATAGTATTCTCCGTAAAGATTGATTCATCGAAGGTGTCGTCCAACTTATGGTACTCAATATGCTTTATCACGGCAAATGCCTTTACTTCGTTGATGAGTTTTCCTACCTTGATGATAAACTCTTCAGGATTGAGTTTAAATTGATGGAAAGTTGTTTGCTTAATTCCTGTAAGTATTTCCACTATCGCCTTACGTGTAAGTCCTGTTACTTCTACAAGGCGACCGACAAGATCATATTTAACGTTATCGCCCACAGATTCGCTCACATGAATAGTGCGAACCTTTCCAGCAGTCATGGCAGTTCCAGATTCCAATGACTCCTTATCACGAATAGACTCCAGTGTACCAGTTCCAACAATAATGCGGATTTCAGTTACACTTAGGTACTTGTCTATAGCCTTAATGGCGTTTTGCACCAATTCCGTTGTGTCGAAGTTTACCGTATAGAATGTACGTGTATTGATACGTTTCCATAATTCCTGGAACTCTTGTTTCTTGAACTTGCTTTCATCAAACTTTGCTTCACGATGCTTACGGGCATTATCAGGTTTAAGTGCATCAGGATTAAACACCTTATCAAGAACAGAAACAATACTTTCTTTGGCATCATTGTACTCTCCAAAGTCAAGAGTCCCTTGTTTCTTATCCTCGAAGTATTTAGGCGTAAGTTTTCCTCGTTTCACATATCCGTTTGAAATCAGTTCTTCATGAACTGCAACGGCCTGTAAAGTAGAAAGTGTTTTCTTCTCACCTGAGGCAAACACGATAGTTTTTCCATCAAAAAGATTGGCAGTAACTATAATCGGGCGTGTAGAAATTGCCTGTGCCATTTCATCTTGCAAGCCCTTTGAGAAGTCTTCATAACTTTCACTTGCTATGATGGTAAGGATATTGGTATCAAATACTGCAGAACCAAGCAAGTCTTCGTCTTGACGTTCTCCGTTTTGGTTTACACACAGACGCATACCACGTCCCACCTCTTGGCGTTTCTTGGTTTCGTTGTCGGAATTTTTGAGTGTACAGATTTGGAATACGTTTGGATTGTCCCAACCTTCTTTTAGTGCAGAATGTGAGAAGATAAAGCGCACTTGCGAACCTTTAACAGCTGGATCAAGCGACAACAAGGCTTCTTTATCCTTCATGATAAGCGTGTAAGCATCCACATCGGAACTATCCGTAGAACCGCGTTCCACTTTTGAATTGATAAACTTACCCTTTTTGTCACGAGAAAAATATCCCTGATGGGTCTTGGCCACATCAATACCCGAAACGTAGCGAAGATACTTTTCATCTCCGAACATTGGTTGCATCTCTTGCATCACACGGATATACTCCTCCTCAAACATCTTGGCATATTCACCTAATTCGTGTCCATCTGTGTTGTAAACACGATAGTTCTCCACATGGTCGATAAAGAAGAGTGACAGCACTTTTATGCCTTTGGGATAAAGAGAGCGTTCACGCTCGATATGAGTGCGTATCGTTTCACGTATCTGAATGCGGCGGATAAGTTTTTCATTGATGGAGCCAACCATTTCGCCCTCATACAAAGTTGTGTCATTGAGTAGATGGATGAATCCGTTTACTCCGTCTATGCGGTCAATGATATATCCATGATGATATTCTTCTAATCCTTCACTATACTCAAACAAATCTGTTCCCTCTCCAACGAGTTTGGATGTTTGTTTGGTACCTGATGCTGTTTTCACATCAAAACTTATTCTTGCTTGTGGTGCAGCTCCATTCTTGCCAGGAATAATCTTTTCAAGATACACGAAGCCATTTGTGGCGGTAGAACCCTGTTGCTTCACGCCCAACACTTCAATCTTTTTGACCAGCTTCTTGTTGAGTGCATCAATAGCATCAAGGCGGTACACTTGGTTGTAGATATCCTCCTTACGGTGTGTGGCACTATAGAGCAGAGAGAACAACGGCTTGAACTCCTTCAACTTCTGACGAGTGGCATTGTTACGGTCAGCACCAAGTACGCTTTGAGGTTCGTCGATAATCAAGATAGGATTAGTAGCAGCTACTACTTGAAGCGGTACACGATAAGCAAACTCTTCCAACTGTCGGGTAAATCGCTTGGCATCCTCACCACGGGCATTGAAGGCTTGTGTATTGATAACCATAACGTATATGTTAGGGTTGGTTGCAAAACTCTCAATAGGCGAAAGGTTCTTGCTATCATACACAAAACTTTCCATCGGTTTGTTGTACTCCTCAGCAAAGTGCTCTTTCATTATTTCAAGGCTCTTCACCACACCTTCACGAATGGCAATGCTTGGCACAACAATGATGAACTTTGTCCAACCATAAAGCTTGTTGAGTTCATACATTGTCTTGATATAGGTGTAAGTCTTACCCGTACCTGTCTCCATTTCAATCGTGAAGTTCAATCCCTCGCCCACGATATTGGTTATCGGTTCAAGGTCTTGACTCATCTGAATCTCACGGATGTTCTGCACCAAAGAGTCTTTGTCAAGCATGATAGGTTCGTTGCGGAATGCTGTGATGTCATAGTCAAACGTTGTCTGCCGAGAATCGATTCGCCCTCTGTCGTAGCGGTAGGCAAAACCATCGCTATAGCGTTGACCGATAAAAATGTCAGTTACCGCACGGGCTGCGTCACGCTGAAAACTTTGATGTTTGAATTTTAGTTTCATAGTGACACCCCATTAGATTACATGAACACGATTCTTTACCACCTCTTCACTCCATCCGCACTTCTGCTTGAAGAGTTCAAACAAATTCATCTTCAATGGAGCATCGCTAAAGCAACTATCACAGAACACAACACGCAATGGCGAAAGTTCTGCAATGGCAGCAATCACTTCTTCGTTTATATCTTCAGCGAAACAAGCTACAAGGTCACCATCGTTTACATTATAAATGGTCTTGCCAGATACATCGAAGTTACTTAAAGGCAACGAGAGTTGCACACCCCAATCAAGCATACACCCAAACAATTTGCTTAAATCAGAAGTTCCATCTTTGATGTTATTTATATGCGAAAACAGGTCGGCTTGCGAAAGATCGTTAGGTGAAAAATAGACATCGTTCATAAAGCTATCTTCACACTTGAATACACGGAAACCGGTATCGAGAGTTGCAGCCTTTTCGCCAGCCTCATCTTTAATCTTTCTACCTGCACGACGGATGCGTTCTTTACCGATTTCGCAGATATTCTTGTAGCCAGCTTTGTAGGATTCGCTTTTTTTATCAGTCTCTTCAGGGAGTTGCACCATTATGAATTTGCGGTTCCCTTCATCTTCGGCATTAATTTTCATTACTGCATGAGCTGTTGTTGCCGAACCTGAGAAAAAGTCAAGAATCGTAGAAGTTTTATCTTCAAGACAGATGAGTTTTATAAAGTCTTGTATAACATATTCATCTTTGGGAAAATCAAAAACTTTTTTATCCAAAAGTGATGCTAGACGATTTGAGGCACCTCTACCATCTTTATATATAACACTTGACGCTATTTCATATTCAGTGTCCTTTAAATAGCGTTTTATACATGGAATCGTAGTTTCATCGTTACCAAAATGAAACATCTGATTATTATAAAGTTCCATCAATGTCGCTTCTCTGTATCTCCATCCAAGTCTAGGAACTTTACATTCTTTCATTGTGATAGGGTGTAAAAGAGGCTTATGACATCTAGTCTCTGGAGAATCTGGAGCTGAAGCATCTGCAGGGAAATAAATACCTCTTTCATCTATGCATTTATAGTGCTTATGAGAATATGCTGGAGAATTTTCTGGAAGATTTGACAAAAAGGTTTTGTAATCCTTATTTATTGCTGAAACATTATTACCATATTTACTACGCAATCTCATTTCCTCTGAATATAGGATATCAAGTCCTATCTTCTTTGCTTTCCAATATGATTTTCCCTCAGTGATTAGTTGTAAAATTCTCGAAAGTGATTTACAATAAATTAAGCAATACTCATGGTTTACTGCTATTGTTTTACCAGCAGACTTTCTGCCTTGTTCCCAAATCATCTGTGCAACAAAGTTACTTTCTCCAAACAACTCGTCGCATATCTTTCTTAAATTCTCGACCTCATGATCATCAATAGAAATAAATATGGCACCATCATCGGTAAGTAAAGAACGAGCAATTAATAATCGTTGATATATCATAGAACACCAATCAGAGTGAAAACGACCATCGCTATCAGTACTTTTGCGAAAACGGTTTCCCAATTCATCAACATTTCCTGCCTCCAAATCATAACCATCTGCCTTCATCGCAAAGTCATCACGATACACAAAATCATTACCCGTATTATAAGGAGGGTCGATATATATCATTTTAACCTTACCCAAATAGGACTTCTGCAAAAGTTTTAGCACTTCAAGGTTATCACCCTCGATATAGAGGTTTTGGGTATTCTCCCAATCAACACTTTCTTCAGGGCAAGGGCGAAGCGTTTTATTGATAGGGCGTGCTGCTTCACGACGTGCAGCATTCTTGCCGACCCACTTGAAGCCGTATTCTTCATCTGCTCCCTCGTAGGCATTATCACCAAGTAGTTCACGAAGCGTATTGAAATTTATCTTATGTGCTATTTCTCCAGTCTTATCATCACGCACCTCGGTAAAAGCCGATGGCATAATCTGATAAAGAGCTTCAAGGTTAAGTTCGCTACCCGAAGCTGAGGTCAGTTCCATTTTCTTGAGTTCCATATATCATATTGTTACTATTTCAGGTTCAATAATTGTTTCTTCAGTGATTTTATTTCGGCATTGATTTCCATTTGCCGATTGAATTGTTTCTCCTTGTTCAACTTCTGCGTCAGAGATGCGATTTGTGCTTTCAACTTAGTACGCACATCCTCTACCTTGATCTGCTCGGCCAAGGTATTGCCCTCTGTAACCTCAATCTCTCCGATATGAGTCACTATGTTCTCCCACACGGTATCGAGATTCAATCCCGATAAGGGAAGTGTGGCCTCTTCTGTAGCTTTCCAAACCGACGAGATGACTTTGGTGTGGTATATAGCAAACTGTGTCTGTTCCTCGAATTGAAGGGCAAACACCATACGTTGTGGAATAAGTTTGGTAAGCAGTGCTATATTTTTGTTGTCGTACTCCTTGCGTTTCAGTTGTACGGCAAGCAGATAAAATTCCTTCACCTCAGTCCCTGTACTCAGTGCTGGCACAGTGGAGGTTGATACAACCGCCACAACGTCTATACGTGCAATGTCTGCATCGAAACTCTCACGTTGTGAAGGTTTCAATTCGAACTTTGCATAGATTGCCTTCTTGGGCAACTGCTTCCGAACTTCTGTCGTCTGTGGTAGGCCGTACATGGTTATTGTACCTTTACAGGTTGATTTTCCTTTACTGTTACATTCAAGTTTATTGGCTGTTTGTCAGAGGCATCGGTAACCCTCACGTTGAGGGTGTCGGGGATTATATCCGGGAACTTATCTATAGAGATAGATTCTTGTTCCTTGATGGCAGAAACTACTTGCTCTAAACTTTCTTTATCAGACTTCTCTGAAATACACTTGCTTATATAAGGAGAAGTGATACCTATAATAACCGAAACAATAATGGCTGCTACGCTTATATTTGTTGTACAATTGTGTCTGCGTTGTTCGGGAGTTTTAAAATCTTTTGCAAAATCAACAAGTGCATTTGTTACATAAAAATGGTTACATAGAAATTCCCATAAATCATACTGGTAATAATTTACAATAGGAGTCTCCACATAATGTTGATTTTCCATAATTGGATACATACCTTGATGTTCTTCGCCAATGCGTTCTATGGGGAAGAGTTGCTTAACAACAATATAGTTTTGCTTAACTAATAAATCAAACAGATTTACTACTTCCAATATATTCGATAATGAACACTGTTTTTCATTATAGCAAATATCTATAGTATGCTTATAAAACTCTTCTTTCTTATTTTTAGAGGGTTTTATGTATTCTATTTCAGGAAATAAATTACGTAGGACTTCTCCCAATCTTATGCTCTGGCCATTAGTACTCCATTCGATTAATTTCCTAACAGCTCTTTGCTCTGTATCTGTAAAGTCTCTCATAGGTTTACTTTATCACAAGGAAACATATCAATTCAAAATCATCAAGCCCCTTAATCTCCTCAGTAAAGAGTGAGCCTGTGGCGCCGCCAAGGAAAGAATCAATGTCGCTTTCTTCCTTTACGTCGATGATAGACGCAATGGCATCACTCAGCAACTCGGAATAGTGTTGCATATTCTTTCCGTCTCGGGTAATGCGGTTGAACTCTTTGCATAGCTCTTTATTCGGACTTGATTTTCCTTTGCACAAGTAACGGAGTCTGTCAAGCAATTCCTTTGGTGATAGGTGATTGACAACAACTTCGCTATCATCAGAGATATAGACCAAATAGAATGGGTGTAAACGATTTTTGCGGTCTATATTTACATTGTTGTTACGATTCTTCAGTACATACACAACTCCTGGAGGACAACCCTCAGAAGCAGGAACAACAGCATGCAATCCAAAAGGTGTATGTTCAATGTTCGGATTATCCTGCATATAGGCAAGCAGATCAAGACGGAACTCGTTCAATCCCAAGTCCATGATACTGATACCCGTGTTCATCTCTTCAATATCCACCACTTCGCTTTGCAGGCGTTTGAGTTGTTCGCGACGATATTCCAAATCGCCCTTTTCTTCGGGAGAAATGGGATTGTCATCGCCCGTACTGGTCATTACAGATACTTTCATGCGGGCTTCCACACGTCCTTTGAGGTCAATGTATTCATCCAAGTCCATATCGGGCCAATAGTTGACGAGTTGGATAACATCATTGCGTGAGCCTATACGGTCGATACGTCCAAAGCGTTGGATGATACGCACAGGATTCCAGTGAATATCGTAGTTAATGAGATAGTCGCAATCCTGAAGGTTCTGACCTTCGCTGATACAGTCGGTAGCAATCAGCACATCTATATCCTCGTTTACATCAGGTAACAGTGCCGCCTTCTCCTTTGATAGCGGAGAGAATAGGGTGAGCAGCGTGTTGAAATCAAGTTTTATGCGTTGGCGACCAGGTATTCTTATCGTACTTTTCGCCTCAGAGCTACCAGTGATAAGTGCTGTATGCAGATTGTGTTTCTCCTTTATACGTTCGGCAAGGTTGTCGTAAAGGTATTCAGCTGTATCGCTAAAAGCCGTAAAAATGATTACCTTTTTGTTGTTGCCGTTTATAGGGTTGGCAAACTTATAGCGAAGGTCGTCTATCAATTGTAGCAGTTTGCTATCGTGCCCGGGAGTTATATCTGCTAGCATAAGAAGCAACAGCTTCAGTGTCTCAATGTCCTTATCGAGATACTTCTTCCAGCCGATATAGTCCATATCTTCAAGAGCAATCTGCGTCTTCTTACCACCAATGAAAATATCCTCCTGCTCGTCAAGGTCGAGTCCTGAAGAGAAATCATATTCATCTACTGTGGTGCGGGTTGTACCATGTCCTGTATCAAGAGAATTGATTTTCTCGACTGTAGCTGATATAAAGCCAAGGATGCGGTTCAATGACAGACGGAACGAATTGACAGAACTCTCCAGGCGCTTGAGCAGATTGATGCTCATCAATTTGCGGATACCACGTTCACGTCCTTTCATGGTAAGTCCGGAATATTCCTCTTCGCTTGTGATGTTTACGTATTTTGACAATCTACTTGGCAGAATGAAGTCCGACGGAGTGTATATTGCCAAGTTGAGCACCGAGAGCAACAGATATATGTCATTATAGTTGATAGCACTATCAAGGTCGGTAAGGTGTGGACGACGAGCGATAGGTGTCAGTCGTGTGGGGAACTTACCGATGTCTGTGGTGTCATAGTATTGCTCAATATGCTTACGACTTCGGGCAATGGTGACGCTATCAAGCACCTCAAAGAAGTCAAAACTCAAGCGTTCTAGCAAGCGTTTTGTGGTACGTTCTTCAGGTGGTAACTTTGACCATCGGTTATACTCTGTTTGTGCCTGACGGAAAATATCGTCTATACTGCTGCTTGTATTGAGCAAACCGTCAATGTTGTCAGAGTTACCTTCATAGGCCAAAGCTATTTGGTTTTTTAAATCATTGAAACGGTTATTTACTGGTGTAGCCGAGAGCATCAGCACTTTAGTCTTTACACCCTTGCGGATAACCTTATTGAGCAGTTGTAAGTAGCGATTCTCACGAGGATTTTCATCGTTTTCATCTGTGGTCACTTTGCCGCCATTACGGAAGTTGTGCGACTCATCTATAACTACAAGGTCGTATGTGCTCCAATTGATGTGGGTAAGATCGAGTCCGTTTGATACGCCTCCATTGCGAGACAAATCGGTGTGGTAAAGCACATCGTAGCGTAAGCGATCGGCCACAATGGGATTGTTTAAGTAGTTGCTACGATATGTAATCCAGTTATCATTGAGTTTTTTGGGACACAAAACCAACACAGACTTGTTACGATTTTCGTAGTATTTGATAACCGAAAGAGCTGTGAAGGTTTTTCCAAGACCTACAGAGTCGGCTAAAATGCAACCGTTGTATTTTTCCAACTTATTGATGATGGCCAAACAAGCGTCCTTCTGAAAATTGTAAAGTTTGCTCCAAATAACACTGTCCTTAAAACCAGTAGCCGCGTTGGGCAACACATCTTCAGATATGTCATCAAGAAACTCCTTGAAGATGTTATAAAGGGTGACGAAATACAGAAAATCTGGAGCATTTTCCTTATACGCATTCGTAATGTTGTCCAAGACCTCTTCTGTAACGACCTGCATGCGACTCTCATCGTTCCATAATTGCTCGAACAACGTAAGGAAGTGTTGCGACATCGGAGTTTCTGTCTTTTGAACAAAGGAATAGGCATTGTTGCCTCTTTCGCAACCTAAATCAACCGTGGTAAAACCATTGATGGGCATATAATTGGTATCATCCACATTGATGAATCCCATCATATTTTCATTTGTACGATTGGATTTGAAACAAGCCTTTTGCTTAATCCATTCAGCACACTCTTTTGCAATAGCACGTTGCGAGAGTTCATTACGAAGCTTTACCTCAAACTCAGAACCATAAAGATTTCGTTCACGATTTAAGCGAGGAATATAAAACTCACGTTTCTGCTTATTGGCTTTTTCTGTAACAAAGGTTGGCGAAGTAAAGATGAATCGCAATTCGTCAATGTCCTTCAATTGTGCTTTCAGTTCATCGAAAGCGTAAATTGAAAAACACGATGCAGCTATGGAAACTTTGCTTCCACTTAGGATTGTCTCTTCCAAATCCTCCTTAAGAACCCGATGTATATTATCAATGATTTGCATGGTTTTCTTGGGAATCTCTCATTATGAGAATCCCAAGAAATAAAGATTGCTAACAGTCAGTCAAATACAATGATTCGGTTAGTATTTGGTTCATGCAAATAATGAAAGCTATATAGACTACACCTATAACAAACATAGCTTAAATCGTTTACATA
>JAFXDG010000018.1 GCA_017521285.1 Bacteroidaceae bacterium
ATCCCGAAGTCATCCCGTTTCGGATGTTTCCCGTTATTTTCCTTTGTTTTACCCATATAACTGATTTTAAGTGGTTTACATTCAGTTTTAGCCAGTATATGAGTTTAACGAAAATCACTCGATTTGTTCTTCTTCTACCTCATACCTGATTATTGATTTTAACAAGGCATCAGCTACCGTCAGGTCTCTTTTTGATGACTTGATGGATTTGGATTTCATCTTTCTCCAATTGCAGACCATCTATAATGTTGTCTTGGAAGAGCGTAAATATGTCATCATCTTTGACGAGGTGCAGAAATGTCCGAATGCAAGACAAGCCATCAAATATCTTGTACAAGATGGCAGATATGATTATATAGAGACAGGTTCGCTCATCAGCATCAGGCAAAATACAAAAGGAATAACTATTCCGAGCGAAGAGGAACAGATTGATATGTATCCAATGGACTTTGAAGAATTCCGTTGGGCATTAGGTGATACTGCATCGATACCTCTTATTAAAAAATTTTTTGAGAAACGGATACCTTTGGGGGCGGCACATAGAATCAAACAAAGAGATTTGCGACTTTACATGTTGGTCGGTGGCATGCCTCAAGCAGTGAACGAATATCTTGACACCAACAATCTTGCAAAGGTAGATGCCGTAAAGCGAAAAATCATAAAATTGTATTCCGATGATTTCTTAAAGATTGATGCAACAGGAAAACTCAGCAAATTGTTTATGGCTATTCCTGCTCAACTAAGCAAAAAAGCAACTCGTTTCTATACATACTCCGTTGTGGGAGAAGTAGGGAAAAACACTGAGGCCGAGATGCTCATCAACCTTGAAGACAGCAAAGCTGTACTTGTCTCATACCACTCAGATGATCCCAATGTGGGGATGCCATTAACACAAGATTTGTCAAAATACAAGCTCTTTGTTGCCGATACAGGACTGTTTGTAACCATGGCATTTTGGGATAAGGACTTTGCTGAGAATTTCATCTATCAGAAGCTGCTGGCTGATAAGTTAGAGGCAAATCTCGGTTATGTCTATGAGAACCTTGTGGCTCAAATGTTTACTGCTTCGGGCAATAAATTGTTTTACTACACATTTGAGAAGGATGAGAAGCATGTTTACGAAGTGGATTTCTTATTGTCACGGGGAAATAAAATTTGCCCAATTGAGGTTAAATCATCCGGCTACAAGACTCACGTATCACTTGATGCTTTCAGAACCAAATACTCTGCGAGAATCGGAAACAGTTATCTGCTTTACACTAAAGATTTTCAGAAAGGTGATAATGAATTGTTATACTTGCCTTTCTATATGTCGGGAATGATATGATGATAAAAGTGTAAACTGCCTTTTCCTGCATTTTAATGAACCAAATAATTGCTTTTTCGCATTATTGGTTGTATTTTTGCGCACATAAATTCCAAAATCCACATGTTAGGAAATAAAATATATAAATTTTGCAAGTAAAGTAGTTGTATGATGTCTCTGTCATTCTGAGCCTTAGCGAAGAATCTGATAACGTCTGCATATCACTTTGCTTGTGCTTACAGATTCTTCACTGCGTTCAGAATGACAGAGACCGTCAGAATGCTAAAACATAGGCATTTCTACTTGCGAAACTTAAATTAAATCTATAAAACGATGAAATACTTGAAAAAGAATGTGTGCCTGCTATTGCTCTCTTTGGTAGGATTGGGTACAAAGGCAGATGAACGTCCGTTGAAACTACACTATGACCGACCGGCAGAATACTTTGAAGAGGCACTGGTGATTGGTAACGGACAGATGGGAGCCATTGTCTATGGTGGAGTGGCGGAAGAGGTACTTTCGCTGAACGACCTCACCCTGTGGACTGGAGAACCTGACCGTAAGGTGCATTCGCCTGAAGCCCACAAGGCTATACCCGAAATCAGAGAAGCACTGGACAAGGAGGATTACCGCAAGGCTACCCACCTCTATAAGAAAGTGCAGGGACACTATAGCGAAAATTACCAGCCACTGGGCACACTGACCATCAAACATGTGGACGAAGAGTATGGAAAGGGCGTATCGGGATATGAACGCAGTCTCGACATCAGTACTGCCTTGGCAAAAACCAGTTACACGAAGGATGGCAAGGGGGTGACTGCAGAGTATTTTGCTTCGGCTCCCGACTCGGTCATTGTGGTCCGCCTGACCTCTGCCACGGAGAAAGGCATTCATGCCACGGTTTCTTTCGATTCACAACTCCCCTACTCCGCTACGGCCGAGGGAGATGCCATTGCTGCTACCGGATATGCGGCATATCATTCATACCCGAACTATCATTGGGCACGTCATCACTACGACCCTGAACGGGGTACCCGTTTCCGTACCTTGGTGCGCATACTCACTCCCGACCAAGGGCAGGTGAAGGCTTTTCCCTCGGGAGAATTGCGCATTTGTGGAGCCAAGGAGGCCACGATTCTGATTGTGATGACGACCAGCTTCAATGGCTTTGACAAAGACCCTGCCAAAGAGGGACGTGATTACATGACGATGGCCACACGCCGGATGGAGCAGGCTTCAAGAAAGACTTATGCTGACTTGAGAACATCGCATGTCAATGACTATAAGCGCCTGTTTGACCGTGTGTCGTTGGACTTGGGAGCGACGGACAGAAGCATCTCGTCGTTGACCACCGACCAGCAACTGAAGCGCTACACGGATGAGAACCAAACGAATCCTGAGCTGGAGGCGCTCTATTTCCAATATGGCCGGTATTTGCTCATTTCCTGCTCGCGCACACCCGCTGTGCCTGCCAACTTGCAGGGATTGTGGAATGAAAGTCTGCTTCCGCCATGGAGTAGCAATTATACCACCAACATCAACATGGAGGAGAACTATTGGGCGGTTGAAACGGCTAATCTGAGCGAATTGCACTACCCCTTGTTGGACTTTATCGTGAACTTGAGCAAAACGGGTGGCGAAACGGCAAAGGCTTACTATGGTGTGGACAGAGGCTGGTGCTTGGGACACAACACTGACATTTGGGCCATGACTTGTCCCGTAGGGTTGAACGATGGTGACCCTATGTGGGCTTCTTGGAATATGGGTGGAGCATGGGCCTCTACACACATCTGGGAGCACTATCTGTTCACGGGAGACAAGGATTTCTTGCGGGAATACTATCCTGTGCTGAAGGGGGCTGCAGAGTTCTGTCTGGGATGGCTCGTCGAGAAGAACGGAAAGCTGATGACTTCGCCCGGCACTTCGCCCGAAAACCGCTATGTGACTCCTGACGGATATGCAGGGTCGGTGCTCTATGGCAATATGTCGGACCTGGCCATGATTCGCGAATGTCTTATGGATGCTCGTGAAGCAGCAACGACACTGGGTACTGACAAATCTTTTTGTAAGGAGGTGGAGCGTGCCCTCAAACGCCTGCAACCTTATAAGATAGGTAAAAAGGGGAATTTGCAGGAGTGGTATCACGATTGGGAAGACCAAGACCCTCAGCATCGTCATCAATCGCACCTTTTCGGCCTTTATCCGGGACATCACATCTCTGTGGCCGAAACTCCCGACCTGGCCAAGGCTTGTGCCAAGACTCTTGAAATAAAGGGTGACAACACCACGGGATGGAGCACCGGATGGCGCGTCAACCTGTTTGCCCGATTGAAGGATAGCAAGAATGCCTATCACATCTATCGCAAATTGTTGAAATATGTAAGTCCCGACAAATACAAAGGTGACGATGCCCGACGTGGAGGAGGCACCTACCCCAACCTGTTGGATGCACACTCGCCTTTCCAGATTGACGGGAACTTTGGCGGATGTGCCGGTGTGGTGGAGATGTTGATGCAATCTACACGAGAGGGCATCACTCTGTTGCCTGCCCTGCCTGAGCAATGGAAGGATGGAAGCGTGAAGGGCATCTGTGCACGCGGAGGCTTTGTGGTGGATATGGAGTGGAAGGATGGCAGAGTAACCTCGCTCACACTGACGGCCCGCAACAATGCAAAGACAAAAATCTTAGTGAATGGAAAGACCTTGAATGTGAAGATGAAGAAGGGGGAAGTGAGAAGTGAAAAGTTCTGATTTTTCCTTTTCGAAAATTCTAAAAATAACAAATAACAAATAAAAATCTATTATTATGAACAGAATGTTAAAACTGATGTGTGCACTTGCTACTTTGCCCATGGCGGAAATGTCCGTAGCGCAAGGACGTACGATGCACACCAGCAAGCCGGATTCGGTGTGGCTGATGTCGTACACCACGCCACGAGACAATTACCACTTGGGACTCCACTTTGCCTATAGTCCTGATGGGGAGAACTGGATGAGCATAGGCAACGGACGAAGCTACCTGAAGAGCGACTTCGGTTCGTGGGGCTCGCAGAAACGTATGCTTACCCCGTGGGTGACAAAGGGACACGACGGATGGTGGCACTGTGTGTGGAGCCTGGGTGAGGCTATGCCGGTGTTTGCACACTCCTCCTCGCCCAACCTGACTGACTGGTACCGGCAGAGCTATCCCGACACTAAGGGGAATTGCCAGAACCCTGTGCTCACTACAGTGGGTAACAAGGGGGTGCTGACCTATACGTCGGAGGGAAAGCAATACCGCATGACCACGACCGACTACAAGACGTGGACATCGCCCGTAGAGGTAAACGTGGCAAAATCGGAAGCCAACACCTATCGCACCGTCGATTTGAACAGCCACTTGGGCGAAGTGAGCGGAAACGTGCAACGTGTGGCTTGGGCGGTGGTTGACCACCTGTTGAAATACCACGAGCACCGCATCGTGAAAGACCAGCAGAATGGCGAACAGGTGATGATTCCTGCCCTCGAAGGATTGAAACCTGTGGAGGCACAACTGACACTGACTTCGCCCGTGAAGAGCAAAGCCATCAGCGACGAGCTTATCGGTGTGTTCTTCGAAGACATCAACTATGCAGCGGATGGAGGAATCTATGCCGAACTGGTGCAAAATCGTGGCTTCGAGTATGACCCTGCGGACACCAAGGGAGGAAGAGGATGGAACCACACCACTGCCTGGAGCCTGAAGAACGCTGCTGAAGGGGACAAACTGGACATTGCAACCGATGACCCTATCCACGAAAACAACAAGCACTATGCCGCACTGACCATCAGCAAGCCGGGTGTGGCCTTGGCTAACGAAGGATTCGACGGCATCGTGTTGAAGAAGGGTGACAAGTATGACCTCTCCCTGTGGGCACGCCAGTTGGAAGGAAAAGCTGGTAAACTCACCGTGCGTCTGGTGGATGAGAATGGCAACACTGTGGCCGAGAAGAACCTTGCAGCACCCGCTACGGGCAAGTGGAAGAAGATGAACGCCGTGCTTACCGCCAAAAGCGATGCGGACAATGCACAATTGCAAGTAATCCCCTCTACGGCTGGAAAGGTGGGATTGGACATGGTGTCGCTCTTCCCGCAAAAGACGTTCAAGGGACGTAAGAACGGTATGCGCCCCGACTTGGCTCAGATACTGGCCGACATGAAGCCCCGCTTCGTGCGTTTCCCTGGCGGATGTGCAAGCCATGGCGACGGATTGGACAACATCTACCGATGGGTGAACACCGTAGGTCCCCTGGAGGCACGCAAGCCCATGCGCAACATTTGGAACTACCATCAGTCAATGGGCCTCGGCTTCTACGAATATTTCCAATTCTGCGAGGATATTGGTGCCGAGCCTCTGCCCGTATTAGCAGCCGGTGTGCCTTGCCAGAACTCTTCTGTAGGCGGACATGGCCAGCAGGGAGGTATTCCTATGGATCAGATGGATGAATACGTAGAGGAAATCCTCAACCTGATTGAATGGGCAAACGGCGACCCCAAGAAGAACAAGTGGGCAAAGATGCGTGCCGATGCAGGACATCCGAAGCCTTTCAATCTGAAATACTTGGGCATTGGAAATGAAGACCTTATCACGGATGTGTTCGAGGTGCGCTTCAAGATGATATTTGATGCCGTGAAGGAGAAATATCCTGAAATCACGGTTATCGGCACCGTAGGCCCCTTCTACGAAGGAAGTGACTACGAAGAGGGATGGGACCTTGCCACCCGCTACGAAGTGCCCATCGTGGACGAGCATTACTACAACACACCGGGATGGTTCATGAACAATCAGGATTACTACGACCGCTACGACCGTTCGAAGAAGACGAAGGTGTATCTGGGCGAATATGCAACCCACATCAACGGACGTCCCAGCAACTTGCAGACGGCTCTGTGCGATGCCTTGCACCTGACTAACGTGGAGCGCAATGGCGACGTGGTGGTGATGACCTCGTATGCTCCTCTGTTGGCCAAGGAGAGACACACGCAATGGAATCCTGACCTCATCTACTTCAACAACAAGGAGGTGAAGCCCACGGTAGAATACTTCGTGCAGAAACTCTTCAGCCTCAATAGTGGTGATGAATACCTGAGTGCCAAACTCACCGGACGCGAGCTTTGGAATCAGGATATCCGCAAGCGTATCTCCCACTCGATTGTACGTGATGAAGAGACGGGCGATGTCATTGTGAAGCTTGTCAACCTGTTGCCCGCCGAGGTGAAGATGGACATTGACCTGAGCGCCTTGGGTGAACAGATAGGTACTGCCAAGCGCACCATCCTCACTGGTAAGGACATGAACGACCGCGATGCACGACCTGCGGAAGATACCATCGAAGTGAACGGAACCCGTGTGCAACAGACAATGCCCGCCTACTCGCTGACCATCCTCCGTTTCTGAGGACAGGGATGAAATATGGATGAGGCTACCTCAACCGACGGTTAAGGTTACCTTAAGTCAAGGTTAAGGCTACCTTAAGTCAGGGCTAAGGTTTGTTAAGATTTTAAAGAAAGGGGAAGCAGATATGGATTTCTGCAACCCCTTTTTTTCTTTTTATCTGTCTCTTTTTCCCTTTTTCATGGTTTTCTTGCTTAACAAAGTGCTGTTTTCTCGTGTTTTTAGAGTAACTTTGCGGCTCGTTTGATGACAAAGTAATGTAGAAAGATTGTGAGACGACAGATACAAACCCTGCTTTTACTCCTTTTATTGGCGCTTCCGTCCCTGATGCAAGCTGCTGATGGCGTGCGTAGCGATTCGGCTATGATTGCCTATCTCCGTAGCGAGGGAGTGGCTATCACCCAGGGCAACCGTGTGCGCTTGTTGAAAAGTGGTGAAGAGAAGTTTGATGACCTCTTCACGGCTATCCGCAAAGCCAAACACTATATCCATCTGGAATATTTCAATTTCCGCAACGACTCCATCGCTGCTCTCCTGTTTGCCGAGTTGGACAAGAAGGTGCAGGAGGGAGTGAAGGTGCGTGCCATGTTCGATGCATTCGGCAATTGGAGCAACAACAAGCCTCTGAAGAAAAAACACCTGAAGGAATTGGCCAAGCGAGGCATTGAGATTGTCAAGTTCGATCCGCTGAACTTCCCCTTCATCGGTGATTTCATGAGTCGCGACCATCGCAAGATTGTCATCATCGACGGGCAGACTGCCTACACGGGTGGCATGAACGTGGCCGACTATTACATTGAAGGACTTCCTGCCTTTGGCGACTGGCGCGACATGCACATGCGCATCGAAGGGCCTGCTGTGGATGAGTTGCAGCGCATCTTCCTCACCATGTGGGAAAAGGCTACCGACGAGCGGTTGACCGATAGCATCTATTATTTCCCTCCGAAGACAGACAAATTGCATTTGCCGGGTACGGTGGATGATGTCACTATCGGCATTGTTGACCGTGTGCCGAGGAAGAGTCCCAAACTGATGCGCGAGGCATACGCCCATGCCATCCTTGCGGCAGAGGAGAAGATTGAGCTGATCAATCCCTACTTTGTCCCCACACGCACCGTGCGTCGGGCTTTGAAGAAGGCGGCAAAGAAGGGAGTGGACGTGCAGGTTATGGTGTCGGTGAAGGGCGATATTCCCATCACACCCGATGTCTCGATGCACGTAGCACGCCAACTACACAAGTGTGGCGCCACGATTTATCAGTTCGAAGGAGGCTTCCACCACTCGAAGATAATGATGGTGGATGACAAGTTCTGCACCGTTGGCTCCACCAATCTCAATAGCAGGAGCCTGCGCTACGACTACGAAGTGAATGCTTTCATCTTCAATCCGCAAGTGACCGACGAATTGTCGGACGTGTTCAATGCCGACAAAAAGCAGAGTACCATCATGACGGATGAGAACTGGAAGCAGCGCTCGCGTTGGCATCGCTTCGTCGGATGGTTCTCAAACCTGATACTGACACCGTTCCTATAGGATGGCGAAATGCGGATGGTATAGGACTTATAGGGAATATAGGAGAAAAGAAACCAAAGAAATAACCAAATAAATAGCTATGATAACCTTTCCTAATGCAAAAATAAACCTTGGCTTGAACGTCGTGGAGCGTCGCGCTGATGGCTATCACAATCTGGAGACTGTTTTTTATCCCATCCCCTTGCAGGACATCTTGGAGGTGAATACCTTTGATGAGGCTCCGGCCTTGGAGGTGCCTGCAGGTGCTGATGTCGCACTTCATGCGGCGGGCATTACGATAGCCGGTGAAGCCGAGGACAACCTGGTGGTGAAGGCTTATCGTCTGTTGAAAGGGGAATTTGCGCTTCCTCCCGTACATATCCACATGTTCAAACACATTCCTTCGGGAGCCGGATTGGGAGGCGGTTCGGCCGATGCCACTTTCATGCTCCGCCTGTTGAGAGAAAAATTCTCGCTTCCGCTCACCGACGATGAGCTGGAAGAGCGTGCTGCCCGCTTGGGAGCCGATTGTGCTTTCTTTGTGCGCAATGCTCCCGCCTTTGCCACTGGCATTGGCAACATCTTCACTCCCCTGCCCCAACTCTCCTTGAAGGGCTGGCAGATTCTGTTGGTGAAGCCCGACATCTTTGTCTCCACACGCGATGCTTTCTCCCTCATCCGTCCCCATAAGCCGGTGCGTCCGTTGACCGAGATTGTCACCCTTCTCGTGACGGAATGGCGCGAAGCCGGCATGAACAACGACTTTGAGGAGAGTGTATTCGCCAAATATCCCGCCATCGGAGCCATCAAAGAGCAGCTGTATGCCCTGGGTGCCGGGTATGCTTCCATGTCGGGCAGCGGGTCGTCCGTATTCGGAATTTTCCCCAGCGAGGCTTCTCTTCCCACCGATGAATCCTTGAAGAAAATGTTTCCCGATAGCTTCTGTTGGCACAGTATATTGAATTGATGGGTTGATAAATACATTTTTAACCGATAAATATACAAAAAAAGCGTGTCAGATTTGTATAATCGGATAATTTTACATACTTTTGCCGGACTGTATTGTGATACAGTACGTTCGTTTCAAGTTTTACAACGAATCTCTCATGGCAAACTATAGTTTTTAATATCGTAAGGTTTTAAGTAAGGTTGTGTGAATTTGTATTGTATAGTTTGCTAAGAGGATGCTCTGCCTGGTAAAGATGTGAATCTCTTCTTGTGTATGGCATCCTCTATTTTTTTATAGAGAAAGGACAAGTATGTTAAACGTTTAGTTTTATTGTATATGATGGACAGGCAAAGAGTTTTGCATAATCCTCGTCTGTTGGAGGTGTTGGTTCATGCCGTGGTTTGGCTGCTGATATTCGGTTTCCCATTGGCTTTGATGGAATATACCAGTTTTGTCAAGTGGGACGCCATGGGATATTTGCGCCATCTGCGTATGCCGTTGGCTTTCGGCATAGTCTTTTATGTCAACTACATGTGGCTGGTTTCCCATTTGCTGTTCAAGAGTGGCTGGAGGCGATTCCTGATATACAACCTGTTGCTGGTGGTGGCGGTGGGTGTGCTTCTCCATTTCTCGTCCGAGTGGCTCCATAGCGGAGCGCCGGTTCCGCCTTTTCCCCGTATGCACCATGATGGGCGCATGATTACGTTGCGTCTGTTGTTTTACCTCCGCGACATGATGATGTTGGGCTTCACAGCCGCCCTGGCCGTAGTCATTCGCATGAGCCGTGAGTGGCGGATAGCCGAACAGGCGCGTCGTGAGGCCGAGCAGGCCCGCACCGATGCCGAGCTGAAAACGTTGCGCAATCAGCTCAGTCCCCATTTCCTGCTGAATACATTGAACAATATTTATGCCCTCATTGCCTTCGACACAGACAAGGCACAGTTGGCTGTACTTGAGCTGAGCAAGATGCTTCGCCACATGCTTTACGACAACCATCAGAAGTTTGTGCCCCTGCAGAACGAGGCCGATTTCATCCATAATTACATTGAACTGATGCGTTTGCGCCTGCCCCGCGAAGTGAAAGTGGAGGTGGACATACGGGTGTGTGCCGAGCGTTCGACGTGCGTAGCGCCGCTCTTATTCATCTCGTTGGTGGAGAATGCCTTCAAACATGGTATCAGTCCTACGGCCTCCAGCTTTGTATCCGTCTGCCTCAGAGAGGAGGAGTATGGCGTGCGTTGCCTTATCCGCAACAGCAATTTCCCCAAGAACCAGGCCGACAAGAGCGGAAGCGGCATCGGATTGGAGCAAGTGAAGCGCCGCCTGCAGCTGCTCTATCCCGATAACCACGAGTGGCAGTATGGGGTCAGTAAGGATGGATGCGAGTACGTTTCGGACCTGAAGATATTCATTAATAAAGAATAGGTGAAAGCGATGATACTGAATTGTGCAATCATAGACGACGAACCGCTGGCCATCGGCCTGTTGGAGAGTTATGTGGCCCGGACCTCTTTCCTTGCCTTGAAAGGCAGTTATTCAAGTGCCGTAGCTGCCTTGGACGATATTCGACGTGGCGGAGTGGATGTGCTCTTTCTGGATATCCAGATGCCTGAGCTTGACGGGTTGGAGTTTGCCAAGATGATTCCCGAGGAGACTCGCATAGTATTCACCACGGCTTTCAGCCAATATGCCCTTGATGGGTATCGGGTGAACGCCCTTGATTACCTGTTGAAGCCCATCAGTTACGCGGCTTTCCTCGAAGCGGCCGAACGTGCACTCGAGTGGTTCACCCTGAAGCAGGGGGCCGGAGGCGAATCCGAAGCCTCTGCGACGGCCGATGAATGCATCTTCGTGAAGAGTGAATACAAACTGCTGCAAATTAATCTGAACGACATTCTCTACATCGAAGGGCTGAAGGACTATGTGAAAATCCACACCGAAAGCAGCCCCCGCCCCATCCTTTCGCTCTGCAGCATGAAGTCCATGGAGGAGCGTTTGCCCTCTGACCGCTTCTTGCGTGTGCACCGTTCGTTTATTGTTCAGAAGAGCAAAATCAAGGTAATCGACCGCAACCGCATCGTCTTCGGTTCGGTACACATCCCCGTTTCGGACACCTACAAGCAGGAATGGCAGGTTTTCCTCAGCGGACATTCGTTGTGATGGAGTGTCCTTTATTCTGTTGAAATTTTTCTTTTATTCTCTTTTGGTTGTAATAATTTATAACTAAAGGAAAACTGTTTTGTAACTTATTGATTTTCAAGGCCCTGCCAATGCTTAGCTTCGGGCGTCCCAATGCTTAGCTTCGAGGACCCCAATGCTTAGCTTCGACCTTCCCGAAGCTAAGCATTGGCAAAACCGATGCTAAACAACGGTTTTTCCGATACCTGAAAAATGTGTATTTGTAATGAAAATTCGGAATTTCTTTTTCTTCCACTCCCCTTTCCTCTGGCAAAGATAAAAATACCCACTATTAGCGATTGCACATTTCGGATGGAAGTATTACCTTTGCACCCGATAAGACATATATTATTAATAAGTATAGGATGAATGGACAACGCCATCAATAAATATAGCTTGAGTGACCGCATGAGTGACCTCATTGCCGACGATTATCGCCTGTTGCAGGTAATGAGCCGCTTCGGCCTTCCTTTGGGCTTCGGCGACCGTACCGTGCAGCAAGTGTGCGATCTCCATGGAGTGGATGCTCCCACTTTTCTGGCCGTAGCCAATTTCATGCAGGAGGAGGACGAACAGGTGCACACCGATGTGGCCGGCCTCTCCATACCTTGCATGATGGATTACTTGAAGCGTGCCCATAGTTATTACCTCGATTTCTGCCTGCCCACCATCCGCCGTATGCTCATCGAAGCCATCAACAGCCCGGCCAACCATCAGGTGGCTTTCCTCATACAGAAGTTTTTCGACGAATATGTGGCCGAAGTGCGTGAGCACATGGAGTTTGAAGATCGCCACGAGTTCCATTATGTGAACAACCTGATGCAGGGCAACGTGGAGGCCGCCGAGCGCATCACCCACGAAGCCTGCCCCATGAAGGCCCTGATGAGGAAGAATGCCGAGGGCGAACCTGTCAGTGTATATCACGCTGGTGAACACAGCAATATCCTGCTCTTCACCCGCCAACATGCCCTCCAACACAAGCAGATTGACAGCAAACTTGCCGAGCTGAAGAACATTATCATCAAGTATTACCCCGCTTCGCAGGAGAACCATTTGCTGAATGCTGTCCTGTTCAACATCTTCATCAGCGAAGAAGACCTGAGCCTTCATTGCCGCATCGAGGATTGCCTCTTCGTACCGGCCGTACGTCTGTTAGAGAAAAAGTGCGGATTATGAAAAAACGGATTGAGACATTGCGTATAGCCGTAGCCGAGACATCGGTCATTGTGCGTAGCGGTGTGGTGGCCGTGCTCAAGCGGTTGCCGGGCATACAGGTGCGCCCTGTGGAGGTAGCCTCTCCCGATGCCTTGGAAAACTGCCTCCACATCGATACTCCCGACATCCTCCTTGTCAACCCCACCTTTGGCGGATGGTTCAATGTCAGCGAATTTCGCACCGATACCATACATGCCTCTGTCAAGTGTATCGCCTTGAATTGCAACATCACCGACACTTCCATCCTCCAGGCTTACGACGAAAGTATCACCCTTTATGAAGATGTGGAAAGCCTGCAGCAGAAGATTTTGCGTGTGGCAGCCCCTGCCGACACCGACGATGAGGATGAGAAGAACCTCCCCTTGCAGGAGACAGAACAGCTGAGCCAGCGCGAAAAGGAGATTGTCATTTGCGTTGTCAAGGGCATGACGAACAAGGAAATTGCCGACCGTCTTTTCCTCTCAATCCACACCGTCAACACCCATCGCCGCAACATTGCCCGCAAATTGGAGATTCACTCTGCCGCCGGACTCACCATCTATGCCATTGTAAACAAGCTGGTTGAATTGAGCGAAGTGAAACTGTGACAATCACCCTCCGCCATCTTTATTTGAACGCTGAACGTAAACTTTGAATTAAAAAATTCCCATTTCTCACCATTTTTCAGAAAATAGTATTACCTTTGTGCGCTCTTTTCATGTGAGGAGTGTCCAGATTCCTCACGTCAAAATGTTACGGGGCAAGAGAGACCATATAAAACAAACTTGCAAACCGCTCCCGCCTGATGCGTACAGACGGGGCAAAAAAAGAGAAATGTATGCGTGCATTCTGGAAAATCAAACCGCAAATCGAGCCACTGGAAAAGTGGGAATCAAACTGCTGGATACAGGTAACAAGCCCTTCAGAGGAAGATGCCGACTACCTGATTAACGAACTGCAGATGCCCGACTATTTCCTGTCGGATATTGCCGACGTGGACGAACGTTCGCGTGTAGAGACTGAAGACGGATGGACTATGATTATCCTCCGCGTTCCTTACATGAACCCCACCAAGGGGGTGTCGCGATCTCCATATACCACAGTCCCGTTGGGTATCATCCTTAAAAAAGACATCTGCATCACCGTATGCTACTACATCACCAAGATGATGAACGACTTCCTCGGCCACTATCAGCGCAAGGGAAAAGGGTTCACCGACTCTGTCGATATGACCTTCCGTCTTTTCCTCTCCTCTTCCGTGTGGTATCTGAAGTTCTTGAAGAAGATTAACTACGAAATCGAAGAAGCCAAGCGCGACCTCGACAAGAGTATCGACAACGAAGACCTCATCAATCTCAGCTCGTTGCAGAACTCATTGACATTCTTCATGAACTCCATCCGTGGAAACGAGACCCTCTTGGCACAAGTGAAATTCAAACTCCCCGTCGATGAATTGGATGCCGAACTGATTGAAGACGTCAACATCGAGATGAAGCAGGCCCGCGAGAGCGCCTACATCTATAGCAACATCCTTGAGAGTGCCGTAAACACTTACGCCAGCGTTATCAACAATAATATGAACACTGTGATGCGACTCATGACCTCTGTGAGCATCGTTCTCATGTTCCCTACGCTGATTGCCAGTCTCTACGGTATGAACCTCAAGAACGGTCTTGAGGACAATCCCTTGGGTTTCTACGAGGTTCTTGCCTTTTCACTCCTTGTCAGTGGTGCCATCATTTGGCTCTTCCGCCGTCGCCGTTGGCTGTAAATACCTACAAATCGTTATCCCTTTCCGGGGAAATACCATAATTGTGTGATTGCGTGGTTGACAATAACGCCGTACCTTTGCATCGTGAAAAGTTTGCTTGAAAGAGCGGCTTCAGGTACAGAAAATGTTAGTTAGTCATAGAATATAAATTATTACGTAAACCACACAGTTTTTCTGAAAAAGAGGAAATACAAGACACCGCCCTGCGAAGTGATTCGCGGGGCGGTGTCGTTTTAGAACTTGATGTACATATTCTACTGGGGGAATCCTTACCTTTTCCCAATCAATTCCTTCAAGAACTGTCCTGTGTATGACTCTTCACATGCGGCCACCTCTTCGGGTGTGCCTGCTACGACGAGGGTTCCTCCGCGGTTTCCGCCTTCGGGACCCAGATCAATGATGTGGTCGGCACACTTGATGACCTCCATGTTGTGCTCGATGATGACCACCGTATGTCCGCGGTTGATGAGGGCTTCGAACGACTCCATCAGTTTGCGTATGTCGTGGAAATGGAGGCCGGTGGTGGGTTCGTCGAATACAAAGATGGTGGGCGATGTCTTCTCGATGCTCAGGTAGTATGCCAGTTTCACACGTTGGTTTTCACCACCTGAGAGGGTCGAAGACGATTGTCCCAGTTTGATGTATCCCAAGCCTACGTCTTGCAGAGGTTTCAGTTTGCGGGCAATCTTGGTCTGGCCATGTTCGGAGAAGAATTCGATGGCTTGGTTTACCGTCATGTCCAGTATGTCGAAGATGCTCTTGTCCTGAAACTTCACGTCCAGTATCTCCTTCTTGAAGCGCTTGCCGTGGCACGATTCACATTCCAACACGAGGTCGGCCATGAATTGCATCTCCACGGTGACGGTGCCTTCGCCCTTACACTCTTCGCAACGTCCGCCTTCTGAGTTGAACGAGAAGTGTCCGGCCGTGTGTCCCATCTGCTTGGCCAGTGGTTGGTCGGCATACAGTTTGCGTATGTCGTCGTAAGCCTTCAGGTAAGTCACGGGGTTGCTTCGGGTAGATTTGCCGATGGGGTTCTGGTCAACAAACTCGATGTTGGTGGCCATCCGTATGTCGCCTTCAAGGCCCAGGTGTTCGCCCGGCCGTTCGCTGGTTTCGCCATATTCGCGCTTCAGGGCACGGTAGAATATGTCGCGCACCAGGGTACTCTTTCCCGATCCGCTCACACCCGTCACCACCGTCATCACGTTCAGCGGGAAGCGCACGTCGATGCCCTTCAGGTTGTTTTCGCGTGCACCCTTCACCTCTATATAGTTATTCCACGGGCGATGTGTGAGCGGTGGTGTAATCACCTCTTCGCCCAACAGATATTTCACCGTGTAGCTGTTGCTTCCCGGCTTCAGGTCGTGCATGTTGCCTTCATAGACAACCTGTCCGCCCAAGCGTCCGGCTTGCGGACCTATGTCGATGATGTAGTCGGCCGCACGGATAATCTCTTCGTCGTGCTCCACCACCACCACGGTATTTCCCAGCTCCTGCAACTGGCGGAGCACACGGATAAGTTTCTCAGTGTCGCGGCTATGGAGGCCGATGCTCGGCTCGTCCAGTATGTAGAGCGAACCCACCAGGCTGCTACCGAGCGAGGTGGCCAGATTGATGCGTTGGCTCTCACCACCCGACAAGGTGTTGCTCAGTCGGCTCAGGGTGAGGTAGCCAAGTCCCACATCCACCAGGAAGCGGAGGCGGTTGTTGATTTCCGTCATTAGGCGTTTGGCCACGGCGGCATCGTGTTCGTCCAGTTGCAGGTTCAGGAAGAAGGTCTGCAACTCTGTGACAGGCAGCTCCACCAGTTCGGCTATCGAGCGTCCGCCTACCTTCACGTACAGCGCCTCTTTCTTCAATCGGGCCCCCCTGCAAGTGGGGCAAATGGTCTTTCCGCGATAGCGTGCCAGCATCACGCGGTATTGGATTTTGTACTGATTTTCCTGCAACATCTGGAAGAACGAGTCGATGCAAGCCTCGGTGCGCTTGCCGTGCCATAGGAAGTCCTTCTGTGCTTGGGTCAGGTTGTAGTATGGTTCAAATATGGGGAAATCATGTTTGGCAGCCCGTCGGATAAACTCCTTTTGCCATTCGCCCATCTTTTCGCCTCGCCAGCAGACAACGGCTCCGTCGTACACACTCAGTGCCGTGTTGGGCACCACCAGTGTCTCGTCGATGCCTATCACCCGTCCGAAACCTTCGCACTCGGGACATGCACCGATGGGCGAGTTGAACGAGAACAGCTGGTCGGTAGGCTCTTCAAACTGGATGCCGTCGGCCTCGAACTTCTTGCTGAAGGTGTAGAGCAATCCCGCCGGATAGAAGCGCATCAGACAGGTGCCGTCGCCTTCGTAGAAAGCCGTTTCGGCCGAGTCAATCAGGCGGCTGATGGTGCTCGCCTCATTGCTTACCGACAGACGGTCGATGAGGAGGTAGAGGGAAGCCCCTTCCGACTCCTTCTGCAGATATTCCTCGATGCTCATCATCTCGCCATTCACCTCCACACGTGTGAAACCCTGTTGGAGGTCGATGGCAAGCTGCTCCTTCACTGTTCGTCCGGCGCGAGGCACTATGGGGCAAAGCACCGTAAAGCGTGTGCCGGGCGTGAAGGACAACATGCGCTCCACCAGATCGTCGGTCGAGTGCTTCTTCACCAGCTCGCCACTGATGGGTGAATAGGTCTTTCCTATGCGGGCAAAGAGCAGGCGCAGGTATTCGTATATCTCCGTCGAGGTGCCCACCGTCGAGCGTGGATTGCGGCTGTTCACCCGTTGCTCGATGGCAATGGCGGGCGGTATGCCTTTGATGAAGTCACACTCCGGCTTTCCCATACGGCCCAAGAACTGGCGGGCATACGATGAAAGGCTCTCCACATAGCGGCGTTGTCCCTCGGCATAGAGGGTGTCGAAAGCCAACGACGACTTGCCCGAGCCGGACAAGCCAGTGATGACCACAAACTTCCCTCGTGGGATGTTCACACTGATGTTCTTCAGGTTGTTCACCCGTGCACCTTGTATGGTGATGTATTTGGTTTCTGACATGTTTTCTCTTATTATAAAGCTGTTGGCGATGGCTGTTGGCTATGGCTGTTGGCTATGGCTGTTGGCTATGGCTAATGGCTATGGCTAATGGCTATGGCTGATGGCGATGGCTAATGGCCTTAGACCTTCAACCTCTCAACCTCTCAACGCATCAACCCCTCAACGTCTCAACGCATCAACGAATAAACGCATCAACGCCTCCTCTTCATCCTGCAAAATTACAACATTTTTTCCATACTTCCCCTACCCGACTATAAATACAAGTTTAATTCTTGTTAATGTTTGGAGCAATCTATCTATGTTTGGGTTATTTTTGCATGGCGAATATATTTGTACACGATTTAAATCACATCGTTATGTTCGACTGGTCCAATCCATTCAGTATAGCCCTGAACGTTGTTTACCTGACAATGGTTTTAGGTACTGTCATAGTGGTGATACTCGACAATCGCCACCCTGTCAAGACGTTGGCTTGGATTATGGTGCTCATTTTCCTCCCCATCATCGGATTGGTGTGTTACTTTTTCTTCGGACAGAGTGCCCGCAAGGAGCGTCTCATCAGCAAGCGCAGCTTCATCCACATTGCCCGCAAGCCGTTGCGCGGATATTGGCGCAAGCCCCCACCCGACCTTCCTGAGGAGTGCCAGATGCTCTCGTCGCTCTTTCGCCGTATGAACCGCTCCATGCCTTTCGGAGGCAATCGTGTGGACATCTTCACCCAGGGTGCTGACAAGATACAGACTTTGCTTCGTGCCATCCATCGTGCCCGTCACCATATCCACATGGAGTACTACATTTGGGAAGACGATGCCTTGGGACGTCTCATCAGCGATGCCCTTATCGACAAGGCACGCGAGGGAGTCGAGGTGCGTGTCATCTACGACGATGTGGGATGTTGGCGTGTCAAGGATAGTTTCTTCAACCGTATGCGCGAGGCAGGCATCGAGGTGCACCCCTTCCTGAAAGTACATTTCCCCATCTTCAGCCGGCGCGTAAACTATCGCAACCACCGCAAGATAGCCATCATCGATGGCAACGTAGGCTTCATCGGAGGCATGAACATTGCCAACCGCTATCTGCGTGGAGTTCCCTGGGGAGCATGGCGCGACACATCGTTATGCATCAGCGGTATGGCCGTACAGGGCCTGCAGACAGTGTTTCTCATGGATTGGTGCTTCGTCACCGGCCAACAGGTGAGCGACACCGCCTATTTCCCCTTGCAAGACAACATGGGCCATTCTCAGATACAGATTGTCACTTCCAAGCCCGTAGGCCGTTGGCGCGAGATTATGCAAGGCTACCTCCATGCCATAGCCTCTGCCCGCCGCTACATCTACATTCAGACCCCCTACTTCATGCCCACCGAGCAGATACTCACCGCTCTGCAGACGGCAGCCCTGTCGGGTGTCGATGTCCGCATCATGCTACCTTGGAAGAGCGATAGCCGCGTCGTACAGATGTGCTCCCGCTCCTACTTGCGCGACGTGATGGAGGCCGGTGTAAAGGTACTTTTCTACCACCACGGCTTCCTCCATGCCAAGACGCTTGTCATCGACGACCGCATCTCATCCATCGGCTCCACCAACATCGATTTCCGCAGCTTCGAGTATAATTTCGAGGTCAATGCCTTCATGTACGACTCCGACACCGCCCTTCGCCTCCGCGACATCTTCCTGGCCGACCAGCAACATTGCACCCACATCTCTTCGCAACGTTGGGCTCGCCGTTCACCTTGGCGCAAGGTCGAAGAGTCAGTACTGAGGCTCTTTGCCCCGTTGATGTAATACCCCCTTTCCCCTCATATCCTTTCCTTTTCGTTACATATCTTCAAAAAGAGGAGGCGCAACAGTTGGAAATTCAAAATAAAGCCCTACATTTGCCGGCAAATAGTCTGAAACATAAAAAAACAATAAGCTATTATGAAAAAAGTATTCACCACCGTGATTTCATGCCTCTTTGCCCTTCTGACAATGGCACAAGGCGAAGCTCCCCAGCTGGAGTTTGTAGTCGAACTGAAAGTGAAATGCGAAGGCGCCTACCAGGTAGGACAAACTCCGCATGGCAACCGTTTCATCATCCCCATTGTGGGAGGCACGTTCGAAGGTCCCCAGATGAAAGGCACCATTCTGCCCGGCGGAGCCGACTACCAGTTGCAGGATAATGCCCATGGACGCACCGAGCTGGAAGCCATCTACAGCATCCGCACCGACGATGGCGTCAACATCCATGTGCGCAACCGTGGCCTCATTTGTACGGGTCAGGATAGCGAAGGCCGTCCCCAGTTCTATTTCCGCACAGCTCCCCAGTTCGAAGCTCCTATGGACAGCAAATACGCCTGGCTCAACAATGCCATCTACGTGTGCCAACCCAGTATGGGTGGCGAGCAAGGCTTCATCTGCCTGAAGGTGTGGAAGGTGAAGTAGTTGCAAGCTACGAGTGAAGAATATATTCGTTTGACGTTTATACGTTGATTCGTTTATACGTTGAGGCGTTGATTCGTAGAGAGGTCAAAGGTCTAAAGTCGAAAGTCGAAGGCCATCGCCATCCGCCATCGCTCAAGTCCATGCTGTCTCTGTCATACTGAGGGAACCGAAGTATCTGTGAACGCAAGCAAAGACGCATCTATAAGTGGACGCACTCAGATTCTTCACTGCGTTCAGACGAGTTGTTGAGGACTTCGTCCGAAAAATGACAAAGAAATGACATGAACCTTGAACTTTGAACTTGGAACCCCTCAACGCATCAACCCCTCAACCCCTAAACGTCTCAACGAATCAACCTCAGCTCCTTCACCACCTCCACATCCGCCGGTAGCCATTGCACGGTGTCCAGCAGCCCCCTACTGAGCCATTGTGCCGAGAGGTGTTCGTTCAGTTGCACCCTCCCCTGCACGATGCGGCACAGGGCGCAATGCATCGTCAGGTGAAATGTCGGGTAGTCATACTCCACCGTGCATAGCCACTTCTCAGGCATTATCATCACACAGAGTTCCTCCCATATCTCGCGCACGAGTGCCACCTCCCTGCTCTCGCCCTTTTCCATCTTTCCACCAGGAAACTCCCACCATCCCTTGTACTCGCCATATCCCCGTTGGGTGGCAAGCACATTTCCTTCTTCATCATGTATGATGGCGGCTACTACTTGAATGGTTTTCATTCTTGTTCTTCTAGTTTCTTCTGGAGTTCTTCTTTCGATATGGTGAACACATGGTTCATCACACCGACAGAAACCACATTATCACCAGCTTTACCAACACTGAAGAGGAAGTAATTATCCACCTCCATATTGTTTTTTACTATCATTTTTCCAAGTCCTATAGCCATGGACGATATAGTGAGATTTAGTGCATTTTCTGTCATCTCATCCCCCATTTCCTCTTCCATAACATCGGTTAATACGTCCATCAGGGCTTCGGTGTGGGCCTCTTTATCAGGACAAGTCACTACGCATGTGGCGCAGAGGATAACGATTATCAGTAATGTATAAAAGAATGCTTTCATGTTGTTATTTTTTTATCATTCGTAAATTCTATGTTTACCTAATTTGTCACCAATATCTTGGATATGTTGTTGCATAGCAATTGTAGAACTTCCGCGGTCAACGGCAGTCCTTAATAGATGAACAACTTCCCATTTGTCTGCAAATGTAGCTTCGGAGTAACTATTTAAAATATTCGTAATTACATCACTTAGGCGATGGGGCTTTATAACGAAAGTGTTTCGAGGTATATAATTCAAATCTTTTAATGTACTATTGCCGTAAAATACGATAATTGAAAATACTGGGATATTGTCAGAAATATTTAACTCTTTTCTTAAATAACGAATGTGGGAAGCATTTTGTCGGATAGGGTTGTAAAAACGATATTTTTCATTACCGTAAGCCATTACTTGTGTCCATTGTTCATGTCCACCATTACCAAATATCCATCCGTTGTAATCCTTGACTTCAAAAACAAGGATACCTATTTTGGTTGGTACAACTACGTCTATTTGAGAATATTCTCCATTCCCTCTATCAATAAGTAAGTCATGAAAAATAGTTTTAGCAGGAATACCACTTTTTAATAATCTATATACTAGGTCTCTTTCCGATTCAGTGCCTCTATCAAGTGGTGTTACACTGGATATAAGTTCACGTCTGTGCTTCATTTCAATCATTCTTTTTATAAGCCGAACAATTTGAAGAAGCACAAGAAAAATACCTATTATCAGTGCAATTCTTATTAAAACAATAATTTGTGGATTTTCCATAACACAAATCCTTTATTTATCCCGCAAAGATAATCATTTCCTCCTTACTTTACGAATATTCATTTTGTTTTATTACTATTCATCTGCAAAATGAACAATAAACGGACTTTGATGGATGTAAATAAAAAGAAAGAAATGCTTCATTTGAGCACAAACCACTGTTTGTGTTTCTGTCTCAAGCCACAATAAAACAGAGAAAGATAAGCAATATAAAAATCCGCTTAATTGTATGGATATTTGATACAACAGAACGGGTGATTCGTAAAAAAAAGAAATTGATATTTGTCCGCTTTATTCCTCTCCCCCATCCGCAGCAATCATGATGCCTGTCTCTTCCTCTATGATGGGGTACGGACGTGCTTTGTGGAGGGCGTAGTTTTCCAGATAGATTTGGTTGAGGGTGCGTTCAAGCCCTTTCAGCGTCATTTCGCGTTGCTTGGGTTTCAACTGGCATTCCCACAGGATGATGGTGTGCCAACCGAGCAGACGGAGTTGGATGCGCTTCTGCATGTCGCGTTCGCGGTTGCGCTCTATCTTGGCTTTCCAGAAGGGGGTGTTTGTCTTGGGGAGGACGAAGTAAGGGCAATCTTCGTGGCCATGCCAGAAGCATCCGTTGATGAAGATAACTGTCCGATATTTTCGCAATACAATATCGGGAGTTCCGGGCAGACGTTTCACGTTCACCCGGTAGCGGAAACCGCGGGAGAAGAGGTAGCGGCGCACCATCATCTCGGGCTTCGTATTGCGGCTTCGGATGCTCTTCATGCATCGGTGGCGCTGTTCAGGTGTCAGTCGGTCGGGCATGGGGATTTGTGTTTTTACTCATTCCGTTGGTTGATCAGATTTACTACCACCTTTACCATCACATCTTTCTCTTCGGTACACGCTTCGCATTGACTCGATAACCGACTGAAATTATCATGTCAAGATTAAAGTAGGGTATTTGGCGAGTCACACTTCTGTTACCCTCAATTTGAACTTGTGCAATTTTTGCACAGGTTGACTCCCGCTCCAATTCTTCAACTTTGTAGATGTTGTTGATATGGCGGACAATGGAGGTCCTGTCCGTTTGAAACAGCTCCGCCATCTGCGCCTGTGTCAGCCACACCGTCTCATTCTCCATGCGGACGTCCACTTGCGTTTGTCCGTCCTCGGTCTGATAGATGATTATTTGGTCATTCTTATTCATATTGCCCATGTTTTATTGTAGCCAATTATCTTTTTGCAAAGATACTACAAATATTTGACAATTACAAGTTTAAAGAAGAATGAAACCATTTTCAGTTGACTACAACGTGTAGTCAACTCATTGCCCGCCTGCTTCAGTCTGGTTTTTTGTACGCTCCAATACTTTCTCGGCATCCGCTCTATTTTTAGTTGTATATATTTTGAATACAACTGACCATATTCATCCTTTTCCCGATTTTTCAGTGTATCCCAATAGACACGTGGACGGGGGCTTTCCGTAATGGCTACCACAATATCCACGATGGAGAATATTTTATTGCATCCCCCTTTACCAGACGAATGTTCATGCTGTTTTTTTGTTACTTTTTGGGGGGATGGGTATTCTCTGTCCCTTTGTATTTCGAAATGCAAAGGTTAGGAGTCGATTATTATTAATTGAATGTTTTCCCCACTGCCGATATGTCTCGTTTCATTACCATTTTTTAATCCCCACTTATCACGTTGCGTAATCGATTCTGCAAATATAAAGATAATTATTGTTGTCCGCTAAATCTCAAAAACGCTTTTCGTCGTGCGCACGCGAAAAAAATGGGCTGATTCTCGCTAGGAGAGTCAGCCCTTTGGCTTATCTTTGCAGCGCTCAAACTAAAACGATAGCCAAATCATGTACAA
>JAFXDG010000019.1 GCA_017521285.1 Bacteroidaceae bacterium
CTTCTTCTGCTACCTAGGAACCATAAGAGAGTTCAAGTTTCAACTTGGTAAGGGCGTGGGTCATCGTGAGGTTTGCGGCACTGGATGTAAGATCAGTGGCGGTGGCCACAAGCCAGTCTGTTTGGTCTGTGGCTGTCACGGTGATGTTATTATCAGTAACTGTGGTGTAAGGCGAGCAAGCGTAAATCTTCTGCGATGAACTTGCGCCTTCGTAGAGTACATTTGTCTCGCTATTCCAGCTCGTACCATCGTGTTCCCACTTTAGATTGGTGGCATTGT
The DNA here is from genome assembly GCA_017521285.1 of Bacteroidaceae bacterium. Classification (GTDB taxonomy): domain Bacteria; phylum Bacteroidota; class Bacteroidia; order Bacteroidales; family Bacteroidaceae; genus Phocaeicola_A. The sequence goes on from JAFXDG010000019.1 coordinate 280, forward strand.
ACTTGTCTGCTGTGCCTCCAGTAACGAATACGCTCATAGTTGCATGGCTATCACTGGTGCCCACGAGTTTGTCATCCGTGATGACACGTGTCGCCAGCTCCACCACACCGGCCGAAGCGATGGTGATGGGGGTGTCTTTGGTGTTGTCGATGTTGAAATCATCGTTGTTCTTGTCGCAAGCGGCCATTATTGCGGCCAAGGCTGCCAAGGTGAAAATCTTTCTCATATTCTTTCTCTTTAATGTTTATAATTTCTTTTTCTTATCTCTTATGATACACGGCTGACACAAACGAAAACGTCCCGAACAGGGGAACTGTCGGGACGAAAGAAGAAGGGGGCTAATCCTCTAAGAGGGATTCAAGGTCGGCAGAGAGAAACTCTTCTATCGGTATGCCTCCCGAACCGACAATTAAAGTGTGCAGAGGGGTGAACCGCTGTGCGAACACTTTCATCCCGTTATTTGTGGTGCGACGACCGCTTTTCACCTCAATGGCTATGCAACGGCGGTTGTGCTCTATGATGAAGTCAACCTCATCGTTGCGCTCGCGCCAATAGTAGAGGCGGAAATCCAGTTCGTCGGCCATATTGAGCAAGTGGGCGCCTACAGCCGTCTCCACCCATCGGCCCCATACCTTGGGCGTAGTGAAGGTCTTGGCAAAGGTGATACCGGACAGGGCACTGAGCAATGCTGTATTATAGACCATCATCTTAGGGATGGAGTTGTACTTGCGGGCATTGTCGGCGGCATACTTGTGCATGCCACAAAGCAGGCGCGACTCATCGAGCGTGGTCAGATAATTGGCCAATGTGGTCACATTGCCGGCATCCTGCAACTGCCCGAGCAGTTTGGTGAGCGATATTTCTTCGCCCGAGTAGGTACACCCCAGTTCAAACAACTGACGCATCAGTTCGGGCTTATACACAAACTTGGTCATCAGAATGTCCCGCTCGATGGCAGGTGCAATGATGCTGTCCTTCACGTAGCGCCGCCAGCGTGCTTCGCTCTTCATGAAGTTGACACCACCAGGATAACCGCCGAAGAAGATGTAGTGGTCGATGTCGATGCCAAAAGCTTCATTCATCTCGCTGTAACTCCAGTGGGGCATACGTATCAGTTCGTAGCGACCGGCAAGCGACTCGGTAAGTCCGTCCTTGAGCAGCAGACGCGACGATCCGAGCAACACCACCTTGATGTTCACATCGGCAAACGTGTCGGCATCCCATTCCTTTTTCACCGCTTCGCTCCAGTTGTCTATCTTGTGTACCTCGTCGATAACCAACAGGTACTCGGATGCCCGCTGCATTTTCATGCGCGAACGGGCGGTGTTCCACATCTCACCAATCCAGGTCGTGTTGCTTGGCTGCACATTGTCTGCTGACAGCAACAAATGCGGAATTGTCACCTCCTGTAATACCTGCTTTACCAAAGTGGATTTCCCTACCTGTCGCGGTCCAGAGATAACCTGTATCTTATTGCGAGGTTCACCTATTCGCTCTTTTAATTCGTCAAATTGTCTTCTTTTGAACATAACTTGCTGATATTTTTGTGCAAACATACACAAAATGCTCAAAAGTTGCAAACAAAATACTCAAAAGTAGCAAACAAAATGTTCAATTCTGTTCTTTTCTTTCGTCTGGGTCAGTATGTCAAAGAACGCCTGAGCCGAGCGGAGAAGGAAAGTTTATTTTCACTATCCCGAGGCGATGGTGTTCTTGGGTGTAACCAAAGAACGATTTGTTTCAGTCTTCGGAACCCACAAAAGTAGGAAAAAACACCGAATAAACTATAAATGAACCTGCTTACTTTTTCATTTCATGTCGTGAAATGTTCATTTCACGCTTTGGAATGAGTATTTCACGACGTGAAATATTCGTTTCGCGACGTGAAATAAAGAAGTAAGCAGGCTCTTTCTGATTTTATAAGCCATTATAAAACTTTTTATTAGTGTCTGCTAAAACTTTTGTGGCTAATTTGGCTTTACGGTTCATACTGTTTCTGTCATCCTGAACGGAGTTTACGGAGTGAAGGATCTGTAAACGTCAACATAAATTGCTTCTGCTTACGTTCACAGATTCTTCGTCCTATCGTCCTCAGAATGACAGAGACAGCATAAGCCTTTGAACCTTAAACTTTGAACCTGAAGCCTTGAACTTGAAACCTTTAACTTGGAACTTGAATGTTGGCGATGGCTATGGCAATGGCGATGGCTGATGGCGATGAATCCCCTCAACGCATCAACGCATCAACCTTTGACCTTAGACCTTAAACCTTTGACCTTAGTCCTTCCCTCTTACTTACACATCGTGCACCCCTGGCATTTGCCTATCTCACCACGGAAACGTTTTTCGACGAGGTAATGAAGACGGTCGCGAAGAGCATCGAGACGGATGGTGTCGATAACCTCGTTGACAAAGGCAAACATCAGCAGCAGACGGGCCTCTTTCTCGGAAATACCGCGCTGGCGCATGTAGAAGAGGGCACTCTCATCGAGCTGTCCCACCGTGGCACCATGACTGCACTTCACATCGTCGGCATAGATTTCCAACTGGGGTTGGGTGTACATGCGGGCTTCACGAGTGGCACAGAGGTTGCGGTTGGTCTGTTGGGACGAAGTATGCTGTGCATCGGGACGCACCAACACCAGACCGGCAAAGGCTCCGGTGGCACGCTCGTCGAGAACGTACTTGTAGAGTTCATTGCTCCGACAATTGGGCACAGCATGGTCAATGAAGGTATGATTGTCCACATGCTGTTCCTTATCAGCTATGGCCATTCCGCAAAGATTGATTTCGGCCTGCTCGCCGGCCAATGTCACTTGGGTGGTATTCCGGGTAATGCCATTGGTCAGGGTCATACCATTCAGCAAGACGTTACTGTCTGCCTCCTGCTTCACATAAAGATGACTGAAACGCACGGTGGAAGTGTGACTCTCTTCCAACTCGTAGAAATCGAATACGGCACGTTCGCCCACATAGACTTCCACCACTTGGGTCGAGAGGAAATCCACGTTGTCCATCGTATGGTCACATGCCAACAGGCGAACCTGTGCCCCCTCTTCCAAAATGATGAGCACGCGACGGTTTACCATAAAGTTGACGTCGGCACGCAGGATGTTGACCAATTGGATGGGTTTCTCCACAATCACGTTACGAGGAACATAGAGAAATACACCGTCTTGAGCCAACATGGTATTGAGGGCAACTACGGCATCCTTGGAAGTATCGGCCAACTTGCCATAGTACTTGGCAACCAGTTCGGGGTATTGTTCGGCCATCTCTTTAAGGCTGCCCATCAGTACACCATTCCCAGCTGACGAATTGACGAGTTGACGAGTTGACGGGGAGCATACAGTTCCATTCCTTGCCTGTTTGTCAACTTGTCCCTTGTCGCCTTTATAGAAAGAATCATTCACCACGAAGTAAAGCGCTGTGCTCATGTTGGGCACATCGCACCTGAAAGCATCGTAGGGATTGACGGGGATATCCAACCGGTTGAGGTTGAGTCCATAGTCGGGTGCGAACAGTTTGCTCACATCGGTATATTTGTAGTCCTCTACCTTACGGGTGGGGAATCCCTGTTGCTTGAAATCGGCAAAAGCTTTTGTTCGCGGTGCATTCAACACCTCAGCACTATGCTTGCAAATCATTGCTTCGCACTGCCCGAAAAGCTCGATATATTGTTGCTCTGAGTTCATAATAATATGCTGCTATAATCTTATTTTTCAGACGCAGATGACGCGGATGACGCGGATTTATTTTTTTCGACCAACCTTTCTCTATAATAATGAGAGAAGACTTTACGCTCAATTTCTGGCTTAGGGCCAAAATTCAGAAGGAGGCCAACTTCTATATCTGTCGCTTTCAGATAATTAACCAATTGAATCTCATGTTCCATGGTCAAATGAGCGACAGCCTTAAGTTCAAGTATTACCGAGTCATAAGCTATGATATCTGCTTCGTAATATCCAACAGGCTCATCCTTATAATAGACGGTAATTTTCGGATGAGCGATACACGGGATTCCTCTTTTCTGAAGTTCTCTGTACAGGGCATTCTGATATACGTTTTCTATAAATCCATACCCTAATGCATTATAAACTTCATAAAAAGCAGCTATAATTTCTTGAGTTTTCTCAGCTTGAGTCATAACTAAAATGGAATCCGCGTCATCCGCGTTATCTGCGTCTAAAAAATTATTTCAGGATGAAAAGGCATTATCATTCGTTCACTTCCTTCTTTATCCAATCGAAGCCGCGGGATTCGATTTCTTGAGCCAAATCGGGACCACCGGTCTTCACAATGCGGCCATTCAAGAGGACGTGTACAATGTCGGGCTTCAAGTAGTCCAACAGGCGCTGGTAGTGGGTGATGACCATGGCGCTTGTCTGCGGCGTACGCAATTTGTTGAAGCCTTCGGCTACGATACGGAGAGCATCCACATCGAGACCTGAGTCTGTCTCGTCAAGAATGGCAAACGTGGGCTCCAGCATTGCCATCTGGAAGATCTCATTGCGTTTCTTCTCACCCCCACTGAACCCTTCGTTCACACTGCGGTTGGCCAGTTTGCCATCCAATTCCACAATGGCACGCTTCTCGCGCATCAGTTTCAGGAACTCGCTGGCAGAAAGGGCCGGCAATCCCTTATACTTACGCTGTTCGTTGACAGCTGTACGCATGAAGTTCACCATCGACACTCCTGGAATCTCCACCGGATGTTGGAATGAGAGGAAAATACCCTCGTGGGCACGCTCTTCGGGACTCATGGCAAGCAAATCCTTGCCGTTGAACGTCACGCTACCCTTGGTCACCTCGTAGGCCGGATGTCCTACAAGCACATTGCTCAGGGTACTCTTTCCCGCACCGTTCTGTCCCATCAAGGCATGTACTTCACCTTCACGGATGGTCAGGTTGATACCCTTCAATATCTCTTTGCCATTGATGCTGGCATGCAAATCTTTAATTTCAATAAGAACAGTAGAATCACCGGCCCCTTCCCCTTGCCCCTCCCAAGGGAGGGGAGTGGAATGCCCAGCCTGCATTTGTTCCTTACTATCTGTTTTATACTTATCCATGATAATATATCTTTTTTCTTATTCCTTATTATATATAAGTATATTATGTACACATATTACCCAACTATCCTCTCCCCTCCCTTGGGAGGGGCAAGGGGGAGGGTCTGCTGGGGCTTTTATCCCACACTGCCCTCCAACGAGATGCTGAGAAGTTTCTGAGCCTCGACGGCAAACTCCATGGGCAGTTTGTTGATGACCTCCTTGGCATAACCGTTGACGATGAGTCCTACCGCATCTTCAGTAGAGATGCCTCGCTGGTTGCAATAGAAGATCTGGTCTTCGCTAATCTTCGATGTCGTAGCCTCATGCTCAACGATAGCCGTTTCGTTGCGGATGTCCATGTAGGGGAAGGTGTGTGCGCCACACTTGTCGCCCAACAGTAACGAATCGCACTGGCTATAGTTGCGGGCATTGTCGGCCTTTTCGGCCACGCGCACCAAACCACGGTATGAGTTTTCGCTCAATCCGGCAGAGATACCTTTACTTACAATGGTACTCTTAGTGTTGCGTCCCAAGTGTATCATCTTCGTACCCGTATCGGCCTGCTGGTGATTGTTGGTCACGGCCACACTATAGAACTCGGCTACGGAGTTGTCGCCCGAAAGGATGCACGAAGGGTACTTCCACGTGATGGCACTACCGGTCTCAACCTGTGTCCACGAGAGTTTGCTGTCCACTCCCTTGCAATGGCCGCGCTTGGTAACGAAGTTATATACACCACCCTTTCCTTCTGCATCACCCGGATACCAGTTCTGCACGGTACTGTATTTTACTTCAGCACGGTCGTGCACCACAATCTCCACAATGGCGGCATGAAGCTGGTTCTCGTCGCGCATGGGAGCGGTACATCCTTCCAGATAAGAGACATAGCTGTCATCATCGGCCACGATGAGTGTGCGCTCAAATTGCCCCGTATTGGCGGCATTGATACGAAAATAGGTAGAGAGTTCCATAGGACAACGAACGCCCTTGGGAATATAGACAAACGAACCGTCGCTGAAAACGGCCGAGTTGAGTGCGGCAAAGAAATTGTCACGGTAAGGAACGACTGAACCAAGGTACCTCTGCACCAGATCGGGATGTTCACGTACGGCCTCGCTGATAGAGCAGAAGATGATACCCTTTTCCATCAAGGTTTCCTTGAAAGTAGTCTTCACCGACACGGAGTCCATCACCGCATCTACGGCCATACCGCTCAAAGCCATCTGTTCCTCCAAGGGAATACCCAGTTTGTCGAAGGTCTTCAACAATTCAGGATCAACCTCATCCAAACTTTTCGGTCCCTCTTTTTTCTTCGTCGGGTCGGCATAATACGAAATAGCCTGATAGTCAATCTCAGGGATGTTGAGGTGTGCCCATGTAGGCATCTCCATCGTCAACCAATGACGATAGGCTTTCAACCGGAATTCCAACAACCATTCCGGCTCGCCTTTTTTGGCTGAAATGAGGCGCACAACATCCTCATTCAGCCCTTTTTCAATAATTTCCGTGTGAACATCCGTAGTGAAGCCATACTTGTACTTCTCCTGCGTGAGTTCTTTCACGTATTTATTAGGTTCTTCTTTCTTTATATCTTTACTTTCCATACGGGAAATTACAAATTCTGGCTCTGCCCCACAATTTGCTCTCCCGCCACTTTTATGGCAGGGATGAAGGCTCCGGCCAGATCATACATAGGTTTATATAACACCGATTCATCTTTAACAGTTCGAGGCAACAACTCATTTTCTGTGTCCACAAACTCCAACAATTGAGCGGCCATGCCTACGAAAAGCATAAACTTGATGGCTCCCAATCCGCCACCCAACCAGCGATTCACCCAACCGAGGTGTACCGCCTGCAACGCCTTGGTAAGAAACGAAGCAAAAAGGGAAAAGAGCAACGGCACAATAATCCACAACATAAAAAAGGCCAGTACCCGGCCGATGGTTGCTGATACTCCTATAGCAGGAGCAACCCAGTCACCCACTTCGACAAACAAGGCACGTGCCACTAACAAACCGACAATCAAACCCACCAATGAGGAGAGTTGGCGTATGAATCCCTTCATCATCCCCCACACGGTGCCGATGCCGATAAATACAAGTATAACAATGTCTATTACGGTCATAATTATAAAAAGGCCCTCCCACATGCCCTCCACAAGGGAGGGGCAAGGGGGAGGGTCCACTATTTATTATTTACAACGTCTGCTGTACTTCAACCTCCTGGAAGGATTCGATGATATCGCCCACCTGAATGTCGTTGTAGTTCACCAGACTGATACCACACTCGAAATTGGTACCCACTTCCTTCACATCGTCCTTGAAGCGCTTCAAGGCATTGATGCTTCCGGTAAAGATTACAATACCGTCGCGGATAAGGCGAGCCTTGTCCGAACGCTTCACCTTGCCTTCCTTCACCATGGCACCAGCCACAGTACCGACCTTGGTGATGCGGAACACCTCGCGCACTTCGATGGTAGAGGTTACCTCCTCTTTCACTACCGGAGCAAGCATACCCACCATGGCGGCCTTCACCTCTTCGATGGCATCGTAAATCACAGAATACTTGCGGATATCGACACCATTCTGCTCGGCCAACTTGGCGGCTGACGCAGAAGGACGTACCTGGAAGCCCACGATGATGGCCCCTGATGCAGAAGCCAATACCACGTCTGACTCGGAAATCTGTCCCACACCCTTGTGCAACACATTTATCTGAATCTGTTCGGTAGAGAGCTTGATCAACGAGTCGCTCAATGCTTCCACAGAACCGTCCACGTCACCCTTCACGATAATATTCAATTCATGGAAGTCACCCAAAGCCAAGCGACGGCCCACTTCGTCGAGTGTAAGCATCTTCTGGGTACGCAAGCCCTGTTCGCGTTGCAACTGCTCACGCTTGTTGGCAATCTCGCGTGCCTCCTGCTCAGTTTCAATCACGTGGAAGGTATCACCGGCGGCAGGTGCACCATTCAAACCGAGAATCAACACAGGCTCGGCAGGTCCGGCCTCTTTGATGCGCTGGTTACGTTCGTTGAACATGGCCTTAATCTTACCATAGTGTGTACCGGCCAATACGATGTCTCCCATACGGAGTGTACCGTTTGACACGAGCACGGTAGCCACATAACCGCGACCTTTATCGAGTGACGACTCGATGATGGAACCTGTACCCTTGCGGTCAGGGTTGGCCTTCAACTCCAACATTTCGGCTTCGAGCAACACTTTTTCAAGCAATTCCTCCACACCGATACCCTTCTTGGCAGAGATGTCCTGGCTCTGGTACTTACCACCCCACTCTTCCACGAGGAAGTTCATGGCGGCCAACTCTTCCTTAATCTTGTCGGGATTGGCGGCAGGCTTATCCACCTTGTTGATAGCAAACACAATAGGCACACCCGCAGCCATTGCATGGTTGATGGCCTCCTTCGTCTGAGGCATCACACTATCGTCGGCAGCTACGATGATGATGGCAATATCCGTTGCCTTGGCACCACGGGCACGCATAGCTGTAAACGCTTCGTGACCAGGAGTATCCAAGAAAGTAATATTGCGTCCATCATCCAATGTCACATGATAAGCACCGATATGCTGGGTGATACCACCCGCCTCACCGGCAATCACATTGGCCTTACGGATGTAGTCGAGCAACGAAGTCTTACCGTGGTCAACGTGACCCATCACCGTTACAATCGGTGCACGAGGTTTCAAATCTTCCTCGCTATCCTCTTCCTCCGTAATGGCTTCAGCTACTTCGGCGCTCACATATTCTGTTTGGAAACCAAACTCTTCGGCTACCATATCGATAGTCTCAGCATCAAGACGCTGGTTGATGGACACCATGATACCGATGCTCATACAAGTACCGATAACCTTCGTTACAGGCACGTCCATCATGTTGGCAAGCTCGTTGGCAGTAACAAACTCGGTCAGTTTGAGCACCTTGCTTTCCAGCTCTTCCTGCATCTCCAACTCCATCTGGCGGTTGAAGGCATTTTCGCGCTTTTCCTTACGGAACTTGGCACCCTTGTTCTTACCCTTGGCAGTCAGGCGTGCCAACGTCTCTTTCACCTGCTTTGCCACATCTTCGTCGCTAACCTCAGCCTTTACGGGTTGCTTCTTATTGCGTTCGCGATCCTTACGCTTGCGGTCGTTCTTATCTGCTGACGGAGCACCGGGGAATCCACCTCCACCATTCTGCTTCGGTGTATTCTGGCGAGGAGCATTGCCTGCATTGGCACCCTCTTTGGCTATGTCAACACGCTCTTTGTTGATACGGTTGCGTTTTTTCTTCTTCTTGGTTTCATCACCACTTCCGGCCTCACCATCCTTACGGATTTCCTTCATGATGGAGTCCTTCAACTGCTTACGTTGTTCAACACGCTGACGGTCTTTGGCTTCACGCTCCTTTTTACGCTCCTCCTTAGATTTCTTCTTCGGACGAGTAGATTGGTTCAAAGCAGCCAAATCAATTTGGCCGACCACATTGATTTTTGAGACGAACTCGGGTGTGCGCACTTTGAAGACGGCATCGTCCTTATCTTCTCCGGCGGATTGGATGTCTGCAGTTTCTACCTCCTTAACAGGAGCCGGTTCTTCTTTCACAATCTTCTTCACAGGTTCAGCTTTCGGAGTGTCAACCACAGGCTCCCCCACTACAGCTTTCGGAGTTTCAACGGTCTTTTTGGGCTCCTCTTTTTTCTCAGGTGTGGCAGATTTTTTTCCCAGGTTATCCAAATCTATTTTCCCAACAGACTTGAATTTGGGCTTCAAATCTTCCGAAACACCCAAGCGCATCACTTCTTCTGATTTCTTCTCCGCAGGTTGAGCCGGTTTCTCTTCTTTGGTCTTCTTTTGCCAATCGCGTGCAACGGGTTTTACCGGTTTGCCACGCAGGGCATCGTCCTTGCCAAACTCTTTGACCAGGGCGTCATATTGTTCATCTGTTATTTTCGCGTTAGAGTCGGCTTCCACAGTGCCGAATCCTTTCTTTTGCAGAAACTCAACAGCCGTCGAGACTCCCACATTCAATTCTCTTATTACTTTGCTTAGTCTTACTGCCATAATTTCATTTACAATTTACCATGTACAATTTACAATTCGTCACACCCAAATTTACTTTGTACAACAACAGCATGTCTTTCAGCCTAATTGTACATTGTAAATTGCTAAAATTGTAAATGCCTTTATTCTTCAAACTCAGATTTCAATATATCAAGTATTTCATCTACGGTATCCTCCTCGAGGTCAGCCTTTTCAATGAGCATTTCACGCGGAGCGTTCAACACACCCTTGGCTGTGTCGATACCCAATTTCTTGATGGCATCAATTACCCAACCGTCAATCTCGTCGCGGAATTCGTCGAGCATAATGTCCTCTTCACCTTCACCCTCTTCCAATTCACGGAATACATCAATGGTAAATTCGGTGAGCATACTTGCCAACTTGATGTTCATACCCTGCTTACCGATGGCCAATGACACCTCTTCGGGACGCAGATAGACTTCTGCCTTATGATTTTCAGGATCCAGTTCAAGAGTGCTGACCTTGGCAGGGCTAAGGGCACGCTTGATGAACAATTCTATATTGTTGGTAAAGGGAATCACGTCGATATTCTCGTTGCGCAACTCACGCACGATACCACGGATACGCGAACCCTGCACACCCACACAAGCTCCTACAGGGTCAATACGGTCATCGTATGACTCTACGGCAATCTTGGCACGCTCTCCCGGGATGCGGGCAATGCGGCGTACGGTGATAAGACCATCGTTGATTTCGGGCACTTCATTCTCCAACAAGCGCTGCAAGAAGACAGGAGAAGTACGGCTCAATATAATCTTGGGATTATTGTTCTCGTTGTCCACACGGGCGATGACGGCACGCACAGCTTCACCTTTGCGGTAGAAATCAGAGGGAATCTGCTCGCTCTTGGGCAAAAGCAACTCGTTACCTTCATCATCCAGCAACAGGATTTCCTTCTTCCATATCTGATAAACCTCAGCGCTGATAATGGTGCCCACCTTATCTATATACTTGTTATAGAGGCTGTCCTTTTCCAGCTCCAGAATTTTAGAAGCTAATGTCTGGCGCAGATTCAGGATGGCACGGCGACCGAATTTCTCAAAGAACACCTCATCGGTAACCTCTTCACCCACTTCGTATGATTCATCAATTTTCTGTGCCTCACTCAACGAAATCTGCATATTGGGATTCACCAAATCATCATCGGCAACCACTTCGCGATTGCGCCAGATTTCAAAGTCACCCTTGTCGGGATTTACAATCACGTCATAGTTCTCATCCGTACCGAACATCTTGGCAATTACGCTGCGGAAGCTTTCCTCCAACACACTCACCATCGTAGTTCTGTCAATGTTCTTCGTCTCCTTAAATTCCGAGAACGTATCAATCAAACTGATTGTTTCTGCTTTCTTGGCCATAATGTCTTATTTGAAGCTTATTAAGTATTTAGTATATTTTATTTCGTCATAAGCGAAGGTCACATCTTCGTCCACCATCTTGGGACGTTTCTCACCTTCCAGTTTCACCTTTTTGCTGATAGTCACGATGAAGTGGTTCTCATCAGCCTCTTTCAGTATGCCGGTCTGTTTCTTGCCGTCAGCCTTCAGCACCTCCACCTCTTTGCCAATGTGATTGATGTACTGCTGCAACACCTTGAAAGGTTGGCCGATACCGGCAGAACCGACTTCCAGTTCAAAGTCTTCCTGTTCACGGTCAAGCTTTGATTCGATGAATCGGCTCAGTTCTACACAATCTTCAATCCACACCCCTTCGGCATGGTCAATCTCCACCACAATGCGATTGTCGGGAGTAACGGTTACATCCACTAAGAAATAGTCTTTTCCTTCCAGCCACTCTTCTACCAGTTGGCTCACTACGCTTTTCTCTATCATGCGCGTTTCTAACATGTAATAAAATAAAAATGGGGCCTTATCAAGCCCCACACATAATCATCATTTCGAGTGCAAATATACAAATAAACCACAGAATGACCAACTATTATCAGAAAAAAGCGTATTTTTGCCGCATAAAAATCAAAAAACATGAGAAAAAGAGCCCAAAACAGCAATAAACAGTTCCTCATCGGCACAGCAGCCATGGCTTTTGCAGTCATGGCCGTAGTCATCATTTTTATCAATCTTTGCCTGCCCTACATCAAACCCGGCATGGAAAAGAAGCAGATAGCCGACCTTTACCAGATAGAATTTTCCAAAGGATTTGCCGGAGATTCAGCCATGGTGTATCTGAACGACAGCCTTGTCTGGTGCGACCTTGTACCAGCCGACACCACCATCCTGCGCATCCATCGCTTTGCCGACGAAAACACGCTGATGGTAAGCCGATCGGCCAACGATGCCGTTTCCATTTTCAACATCACTCAGAAGGCCGGCCGCCTTATCCTGCGGAAAAATAAGGATATGGTTTCCATGACTACGCTTGATTGGTAGAGACATTTACCATTTACCATGTACAATGTACCAGTCAGAAAAAGCCGTCATTTCATTTTTCAGACGCGGATGGATTGGTTTCAGGTTTCAGGTTCAAAGTTCAAAGTTCAAGGTTCAAGCCATCAGCCATCGCCAACTGCCATCGCCAACTGCCATCGCCATCAGCCATCCGCCATCGCCCAAAGTTCAGATCACCTTCCCAATTGTACCTTGCAAATGGTAAATGGTACATGAATTTATTTTTTCACCGCAAACACCGCTGCATAGCTTGCACTGTCGCCCAACACCTCCAGAGCCTTGTCCAGATCGGGGTCTTTCTTCAGTTGCTGGATGATGACACCGCGTTGGTAATAATAGCGTTTCACAATCTCGGCTTCAATCAGCGGCTTGATGTCTTCTTTCTGACGGTCAAGGTCGGCCTCCAGATTGTGTTGCAACTTCTTTTCCAATGCTTCAAATTCAGCTTTGGCTCCCTCCAGATACCCTTCAAATTCAGCTATTTCTTTCAGTTTCTTCAAAGCCCCCTCGCTTTGACGGTCATATTTGAATCCGCTCTCCAACACCATTTTCTTGAAGGTGGCATAATCTTCATCCGTAAGTGCAAATTCCTGAGGCGGAGCTATCGTTTCATGTGTACGGGCATAATCGGTACCATAATCCAACAACACGTCATCATTGAGCAGATAGTAGAGCAGGTTCGACTCTTCCTCCACCTTCACCTCCACATCCGGGCGGATTCCTCCTCCGTCCCTCACTTCACGACCAGCAGCAGTATAGAACACATTGGTCAGACTGTCCGGCGTGCGCACCGCACGCCCCGACGCATCGCGATGCTGATAGTCAAGCGCCTGTATGCAACGCCCGCTGGGAATATAATATTTCGATGTTGTCACCTTCAATTGGCCATTATAGGGCAAGTCACGCGGAATCTGCACCAACCCCTTTCCATAAGTGCGCATTCCCACAATGACGGCACGGTCAAGGTCCTGCAACGAACCGGCCACAATCTCTGAAGCCGAAGCCGAAGCCCCATCAACCAACACAGCCAAAGGAATCTCCAAGTCAAGCGGTTCACGGGTCGATTTATACACATGACACGCTTGGCGCAACTTACCTTTTGTCGAAATGATTTCCAGCCCCTTAGGCACAAACATATTGACAATCTCCACCGCCTCCTTCAGCGAACCGCCACCATTGCTCCGCAGGTCAAGCACCAGTTCTTTGGCACCCTGCTCCTTCAGTTCGATAACGGCACGGCGCACATCGCGGGCACAATTGTCCGTAAAGCCGGTCAGCTGTATATAGCCGGTGCTTCCGTTGGGCAATATGCCATAGTAGGGCACCGAAGGTGTCTGGATGTTTCGGCGCGTAATCTTGAATTCACGCGGAGCCTCTTCACCCGGACGCTCCACCTTCAACACAAAGGTTGTTGCCGCTTCGCCACGCAACATTTCGCTCACCTTGTCGGTCATCAGTCCCTTCACATCCTTACCGTCAATCTCCAGGATGATGTCCCCGGCCTTCAATCCCGCTTCAGCCGCCGGAGTATTTTCATACGGTTCGAAGATAACCACCCGGTCACGCTTCTTGTAATAGCGGATGATGGAACCTATGCCAGCATATTTTCCCGTAATCATCTGCTTGAACTCATCCAAATCATCTTCGGGATAATATTCCGTATAGGGGTCAATCTCCTCCAACATGGCATCAATGCCCGCCCTTATCACCTTCTGCGGATCAATGGTGTCCACATAAAACATGTCCAGCTCCTTATACACCGAGTTGAACACATCCAGATTCTTGGACACTTGGAAATTATGGCTGTCGCGCTTGAATCCCGTCCAGCAGAAGCAAAGGGCCATCACACCGACGACTATTATCACGTTGTTTCTTTTCATACCTTATATATATATCAGAAGCATTCAACTTGCAAAAGTAATGAAACATTCTCAGTTGGGTGCATATACTGCAAACATTTAACTTTATTTGGTGGTTCGGAAACAAAAGGTAACTGTTCAGCGGAAGATTGTTATTATAAGAAAACGCTGAGACGCAGAGGCGCAGAGATTCTTTCCATTCGATAGAGAGCATCCAGAGTGCGCAGAGATTTGACAGACAAGTCTGCCTCCTCAAAATGCCCGTAGGACGTTTTACACTCCAAGTTTCTATTAAACTCTAAAAAAGAGGCCTCTGCGTCTCGGCGTCTCGGCGTTTTTATTATCAGTTACAACAAAAGGATTATCCCCCCTTTTTCACGCAGCTTGCTGCATTGACCAACACAGCTGGCTCCGATGGCCAACGCAGCTTGCTCCATCGGGCATCGCAGCCAGCTGTGTGAAAAAGGGCAATTCTGACACGGGACGGAGAATCATTTCATCATCACTTTCCCGCTCTCGCGCCATTCGTCAGGATAGGTCACGATGTAGAGATACGTGGCTGGAGTCTTTTTCACCTTCACCGATGCTTTGCCGCTTGCAAAGTTGGCTTCGCCCACCTTGATGGCTTCCATGGTGTAGACCTCCAGCTTCACGGCTGTGGAGGAGGTACAGAGGAGGGTGGAGCCATTGATTTGTATGCGGGTGTACTCTTTGGAAAGGAATGGTATGTTATCTACTCGTGGTGTGGTACAATCTATAAAATCGGGGTGCAGATACAGACTTTCTTCGTTATTGCTCAGACAGGTGATGCGGCTTGGATTATAGACGACTGATTGTGAAATGTCGAATCCGTCAATCGGGAATACTCGGTTCAGTGAACCTATGCCTTCAACCCACACGTCTTCACGGTCTCCTGTCAAAGTGAGTCGTTTACGCTTCATTCCATCAATCTCTACTGAATCCACCTTTGAAACAAAGCACGTATCATAGCGAAGTATGGGGAAAGAGAATCTTGTCGGATCTTCAATATCATATGAGGCCAATAGTTTGACTTCGTCGCCTTCCTGCAAAGTGAAATCATAGCATAAGTCGAAACGATGATAATATTCATCATAAGCATATACCTTGCCGTTGAATTCCTGCAGTTTATCGTATGGAATACTATACATGGATTCCGTCCAATCAAAGGTAAACGTACCGGGTCTGACTTCCTCTTTCAGCATAATTTGTCTGAATTGCCCATCTGAAGTGTCGCTGTACCCCCAATTCTGTGTCCATATCATTCCTTCCTTCATCCACGGGGTTAACTCAGGATTGGCGAACTCACCATTAAAGTATATGTTTTGACCGTTGGACACCACTTGATACAATTTTATCCCTCCGGAAGAGCCGTCTGTAGCCCAAGGCATCCAAGCACTGAAAAATGGGGAACTGATTCTTCCTATACCTTCTATCCACTGAAGACCAGAGTCAAAACTTATCACTTTACGTCCATGTACCTCACGTACTTCTTTTACTGTAATTGGATAGAAAAAGTCTTCATCAAATTCATCCCATTCAGGACCTATACAGTCCAGACTGATTTCTTTTATGAACCCTGGGTAGTAATCACTCTCATAAATGACATCGCCAACTTGCAGGCTGAAGTCATGGAGTAAGGTCGGCACATCTTTTCTTAATCCGTAAATATTCTCTTCGTTCGGGAAGAACCATACTTGTCCATTCTTTTCACGGATGGCACCCTGATACACATCATTTTGATAAAAAGATTTCCATATCTCTCCATTACAGATGGTATCTTCTCCTATACTATAACAAATGGTGGTATTGCTGTATTTGCTATTTCCAAAAATGAAATTTTCGTAATGAAAATTGGAGTACCACTTTGTACCTGTAATTGAAAATTCAGTAGTTTTTTGTGTCGTGCTGCTCTGTTCTTCATTATATATTGTCCAATTCTCAGTTCCCGCATCCATGTCTTCAGGATTGTAAACGGAGTTTTTGACAATGTCTTTCATGGTTCCTACATGTCCAACCTCCTCATCCTTGTCAACTGGTTCTACAATTATCCGAAGATTCATATTTGTTGTTAACCACAGCTTTCTGGATTCAGCATAGTAGGTAAATGGATTTATGAGGAAAAAGGCAATTCTGTATCCATCCATAATGCTCTCTTCAAACAAAAGGACTTCTGCAGGATATGTAATAAGAGGGTAAAGCGAACTTCCTTCTTCATTATCTGTACCTTCTTCTGTTGGCATGGGTAAAGAGTTTGTCCCAAGTGTGATAGCTCTGGGATACTCCTCTTCCTCCTTTGACAAGAAAGAAAATGACTTCACCTGAAAGTTGTCGGGAAGCAGGATTTCGTATCTGATATATGGCAAAGCAGGTTTGTGTTCATCGTCGTTGTATGACCACAAATGTACCAGTCGGTCCGGTTTGACAAAACAACCGTTTTCGTTTTCCGTAACAGTCATATTCTCCTTTACAAACTTGAAAGAAAAGGTTCTTTCGTAGGTTTGGGCAATCGCCCCCATACTCCCTAACATCAAAAAAAATGCAGAGAGCAACCATGCTACATAAATTTTTCCAATTCTCATAATTGTATGTTATTACAAGTTAGTGAAAATCATAGAATGCTACAAAGATAATGCTTTTACTGAAAAGTAAAGAATGAAGTATAAAGAATTTTACAGAAAATATTGAAAAGCATGTTTTTAGGGAGCTTGGCATGAGTGTTGAATACTGTTTTAGCACTCACATGTACAAGTTCCCAGTATTTGCCATTGGCTCTCTCCCCCCCTTGGGAAAGTTAGAGGAAGCTTTCCATCCTCCAAATTCTTTACACCACACAGTAATAAATTCCAAATCCCATTTCTTCTCTATTTCATCAGAGGGTAACGCTCTGTAACGGGTACTTTTTTGTATGTTTATACAATGCACAAAGGCCGGAAGACAGAAAACGGAAAGTGCGTGTACACAAGTGCCGCCGACCGTGTGCACACGGTCGGCGGAGTTTCTTCAGATACTCTACTATAGGTTGTACTGACGGCCGACAGAGGATGTGACACACGGGTAGAAAAGGATGTGCAGCAAACGGGCGAAATGTATAATTATACATCACGATTGTATATTTATGCAAAACCGACCGCACGAGAATCGCGTATATGCACGCAACTTTTCTTTCGGACGAAAATAGACGAAAATTTCAATCAAGGGATAAGCAACTGATATTCAACCCAAGGCTAAGGTGACATCAGCCTTGGGATGAGGTAGGTTTAGCCTTGGGATGAGGAAGAGCGGCAGACGACGTTTTTCAATTTCTTGACAAAGGGAGAGCAACTATCTTTACAAGCACCACCATACTGCGATAAGAATCATCGGATTTTGAGAGATCATGTCCGAAATGTTTGTTCGCAGAGGGAAGAATAAGGGGAAGGAGACTGAAAAGGCGTGAAAATCGGAATAGAAGTCCTAAAAATGATGTGAAATTTGGAATAATACGCCCGAAATGTTTGTCTCCAAAAAGAAAACAATTACTTTTGTCATCGAATTCAAGAGTAATGATTGAACTGGAAGGTGTGCCACAATAAACTTTCCAGACGCAAATGATGCATTTTTGCCCCTCATTGATTTGAAATATGATGTACGATATATATAAGGTAAGAGAAGATTTCCCCATCTTGGGACGCGAAGTATATGGCAAGCCGTTGGTGTATCTGGACAATGGGGCCACCACACAGAAGCCACGCATGGTGGTGGATGCCATGGTGGAAGAGTACTATAGTGTGAATGCCAATGTGCACCGCGGGGTGCACTTCCTCTCGCAACAAGCTACGGAGTTGCACGAAGCGAGCCGCGAGACGGTGCGCCGGTTCATCAATGCCCGCTCGACCAACGAGGTGATTTTCACCCGAGGTACGACGGAGAGTATCAACCTGCTGGCTTCGTCCTTTGTAGAGGGGATGATGAAAGAGGGGGACGAGGTGATTATCTCCACCATGGAGCACCACAGCAACATTGTGCCCTGGCAACTGATGGCGGCCCGACGAGGAATAGCCATCAAGGTAATCCCGATGAACGACCGGGGCGAACTGCTGATGGACGAATATGAAAAACTGTTCAGCGAACGCACACGGTTGGTGAGCGTGACCCATGTGAGCAATGTGCTGGGCACGGTGAACCCCGTGAAGCAGATGATTGCCACGGCTCACGAGCATGGGGTGCCCGTGTTGGTAGATGGTGCGCAAGGTGTGCCTCATGCAGCGGTGGATGTGCAGGACTTGGATGCCGACTTCTATGCCTTCAGCGGACACAAGGTGTATGGTCCCACAGGCGTGGGTGTGCTCTATGGCAAGGAGGAGTGGCTCGACCGCCTGCCTCCCTATCAGGGCGGAGGCGAAATGATACAGACCGTCACTTTCGAGAAGACCACCTTCAACGAACTGCCCTTCAAGTTTGAGGCCGGCACACCCGACTATGTGGCAACAACGGCTTTGGCGCGCGCACTGGACTATGTGACGGCCCTCGGCATGGACAACATTGCCGCCCATGAGCATGACCTTACGCAATATGCCATGAACCGCTTGCGCGAAATTCCCGGTATGCGCCTCATCGGTGAGGCGGAGCATAAGAGCAGTGTGGTCTCTTTCCTTGTGGGTGACATCCACCATTTCGACATGGGCACTTTGCTCGACCGCCTCGGTATTGCCGTGCGCACCGGCCACCATTGCGCCCAGCCCCTGATGCAACGTCTGGGTATCGAAGGCACAGTCCGTGCCTCGTTCGGATTATACAACACCCGCGAAGAGGTGGATGCCCTCGTCGCGGGTGTAGAAAGAGTCAGCCGGATGTTCCTGTAGGGCTTAAATTAAGGTCACTATTATTCAGCGATTCTTTTTATTTCAAACGCTGAGACGGAGGTGTGTCAAAATGCCTTCTTTTCATTCTTCAGACGCAGATGACGCGGATAACGCAGATAAATGGGTTCAAAGGTCTAAGGTCAAAGGTTGATGCGTTGAGGGGATTCATCGCCATCAGCCATCGCCATAGCCATCGCCATCAGCCATAGCCCAAAGCCCCCACCATCACCACACAAATGTATTGAACGAGTGGGGAGCTGTCTGTATATTGAGGTACTTCTTGCCAATCTTCACGCTGGCCGTATGCGGCTGGTCGGTGAAGTTTCCGGCAGTAACGATGTAGCCTCCTTCGGTGGTGCGGAATACGACGATGGGGGTGCGGCTGTAGTCACGTCCGGCATAGCCCACCATCTGTGTGCCGGGAGTGACGAAGTGGCTGAAATGCTTGTAAGCGAAGTACTCAGCCGTGTAGTGCATCCGGCGTGTCTTGCTGTCCACCTGTATCAGGGCATTCTGCTTCCATCCCCAAGGCGATTCGCCATTGTCGGTGAGGATAAAGTTCCAGTTGTAGTATTCGTCGCATCCGTTACCCAGATTGTCTGAAAGCAAGAAGAATGTGTGCTCGCCTGCAGCCCAGTCCATGGAACCGTTGCCACACTCACTTTCCGACTGCATGAATCGCAGGTTGGGATAACGTTTGCGCAGCTGAGGCAGATTGTTGCGGCATTCCCACTGGGTACCCACTCCCTTCACGTTCTTCTGCAGGGTGGGGTCGTCCAGAATCTTTTCCACATAATCCAACCGGTTCGTATTGAATGTACCTATCCACAATTCCACATCGGGATGGCGTTTGGCCAAGGTGGGAGCCAGATATTCATTGTTGAAGCGCAAGGTTCCTTCCGCCGTCCAGGCACAGCCGGGATAGGGAGTATAGGAATATGCCTCGTTCTGATACATGACTTTCGTGATGGGCAATCCCTGTTCGGCATACAGGTCGATGAAGCGGCAGAACATCTCGGCATAGCATTGCAGGTAGCGCGGATCCTGAATGAAGAAATCCTGCGAAGCCAACCGGCGGGGGAAGACACCATTGCGGTCGCCAAGCAGTTTCATCTCGTCGGGGTTCAATGCACGGCCGTCATCCATGTACAGCAAGTATCCCTGCCGCGAATCCATCGTGTTGTGCTGGCTGGGCACTACGGGGTAGTCCTGGTTTATCTTCATCCATGCCGGTGGGCTCCACGGACTCATGAAAAGTTGCAACTGGGGGCAGTACTTCTGTGCAGCACGGGCCAAGGGGATGATATTGCGTTTGTCGCGTTCGATATTGAAGTGGCGCAAACCGAGGTCGCCCACCACATCATCACAACTGTACCACGAACGGGCATAGTCGTTGGCATTCATCGACACACGACCATGGGTGAAGTGCAAGTCGCCGGTCGGAGCAAACAGGTTGTGCATGACCTCGTCCTGCTCGTTGCGCGTCAACAGGTTGAAGGCATCCCAATCGAGTTCATTGAAAGTGGTTCCCCAAGCGCGGAAGGTCACTCCCTCCTCATCACCGCCGAGACTCACCACGGTCACACCCTCGGCTTTGTTGGCAAGGCTCGTCTTGCCCTGTTTCCACTCGGCACCTTCGGTGGTGCTGTATGTCACTACTCGCTGTGCCCATACTCCGGTGCCCGTGGCACCCAGCATCACAGCCGTCAGAAACGTTGAAAGGATTCTTTTCATAATCATGTTTTAAAGTGTTAATAAATTGCAGCAAAGATAAGGTTTTGTCCGCGAAAGAGCAAGTCATTCCCATTTTCTTTCACTTTTTCTTCATTTTTTCTGCGTAAATGTTGCACAGTTCAAAAATATGCATTACTTTTGCACCGCATTTCGGAAATAACAAGTACGGAATCACCTGCTTCAGTAGCTCAGTTGGTTAGAGCACATGACTGTTAATCATGGGGTCGTTGGTTCAAGCCCATCCTGAAGCGCAAGAAAAATAAAGCGTTCTCATTTTAAAGGTTAAACAAAAATTATTGCTTCAGTAGCTCAGTTGGTTAGAGCACATGACTGTTAATCATGGGGTCGTTGGTTCAAGCCCATCCTGAAGCGCAGGAAAGGATGTGTCGTGAGATGCGTCCTTTTTTGTTGTTATTCGTTGAGGCGTTGAAACGTTCGACGTTGAGGCGTTCGACGTTGAGACTAATAAACCTATCAACGAATAAACCTATAAACGCATCAACGAATAAACCTATAAACGCATCAACGAATAAACCTATAAACGCATCAACGAATAAACCTATCAACGAATAAACCTATCAACGAATAAACCTATCAACGAATAAACCCATCAACGAATAAACGAACAAACAACATGCTCTTACCTTATTTAAATAAAGACGTAGTGGAAGCCGGATGTGACGAAGCAGGACGCGGTTGTCTGGCCGGAGCTGTGTATGCTGCAGCAGTGATTCTGCCTCAGGATTTCCACAATGAATTGCTGAACGACTCGAAGCAACTGACCGAGCGGCAACGATACGCCCTGCGCGAAGTTATCGAACGGGAGGCTATTGCTTGGGCTGTGGGCACGGTGTCACCCCAAGAAATTGACAAGATAAACATCCTGAACGCATCCATCCTGGCCATGCATCGTGCTGTGGACGGACTGAAAGTGAGACCGGAGGCATTGATTATCGACGGCAACCGCTTCAAGCCATACCACAATCTGCCCCACACGACGGTGGTGAAAGGCGACGGCAAATACCTCTCCATCGCAGCTGCATCCATCTTGGCCAAGACGTACCGCGACGACTACATGAACAAATTGCACGAGGAGTACCCCCACTACGATTGGAAAGGCAACAAGGGATACCCTACAAAAAAACACCGCGAAGGCATACGCCTGCACGGCACGACACCCTATCACCGCATGAGTTTCAACCTTTTGGGAGACGGGCAATTGGAGTTGGACTTTTGACGGGAATGTACCCAAATGATATCATTACGAATTTTTAGGCGCCTATTTTTCATTTTAATACGCCGCCATTAGACTAATTGGCGCATAGGCAACTACTCTGCCACTATCAACACGGTGGCATAAGCCGAGATGCCCTCCTCACGACCTGTGAAGCCGAGCTTTTCGGTAGTGGTGGCTTTGACAGAGACATCATCCACATCAATGCCCATTACCTGAGCCAATGTTTCGCAAATATGGGGGATATGAGCCTTCAGTTTGGGACGCTCGGCACATACGGTAGCATCAATATTGCCCACCCGATAGCCTTTGGTAGCAATAAGTCCAATGGTGCGGGCCAACAATATTTTGCTATCAATATTCTTATATTCACCGGCATTGTCGGGAAAATGATAGCCAATGTCACGCATATTGGCAGCACCCAACAAGGCATCACAAATGGCATGAATCAACACATCGGCATCGGAATGTCCCAACAATCCCAATTCATGCTCCAAGCGTACACCGCCTAACCAAAGTTCACGTTCAGGAACCAATTTGTGGACATCGAAGCCAAAACCTACTCGTATTTTCATAAGGATAATTTGTTAATGTGACAATGTGATAATTTGCTAATGTGCTAATTTGCTAATGTAGTAATTTGATAATTTGTTAATGTGATTAATATACTAATGCCGCATGCCCCATTGACCCATTGACATATTGGCACATTAGCATATTGGCACATTGGCATATTAGCACATTACCCCGTTTATCTTCCAAAAATATCACGCAATCCGTCCATATCGAACGACAGGGAGAAACGGAGTGTCTTGTCAAGAGGATTGGTCTGTGCGACCGACACGATGTACGATGCGTCCAATGAAAAGACACTCATCTTGAATCCGGCACCAACCGTCCAGTACTTACGGTTTCCCTTATAGGGATCCTCGTGGTGATAACCGGCACGCACAGCAAACTGGTTGTTGTACATATACTCGGCACCCACGCTCCACTGAATTTCTTTCAACTCTTCGCTGAATCCATCGGGAGCATCGTTGAATGACTTGAAAATACCGGTAATGGGAGAAAGGTCATAATAATCTTTCTGCAAACGGTCCTGATAATCCTGGTCGCTCTCATCCTCGGCCTGCATAGGACGAGTGGGCACCAACAGTTTGTTGGCATCGGCACTGAACGAAATGGTATTGTATTCATCAATAGGGATAAGCAACGAAGCACCGATACGGAAATTGGTAGGAACAAACTCGCTGGTATTTCCTTCGTCGTAAGAAATTTTGCTACCAATGTTAGAAATATTGGCACCCAAACCTATCATACATTCCCGTTGCCCCAAAAGAATATAATTGTTATAATAGAATGCAATATCTGCAGCAAAAGCAGAACCGGGCGTAATATCTTCCGCTTCATTCCAAGCCAAATCGGAGTAAATGAAACGCAAGGCTACGGCAGCCGAGAAGGTTTCGGACAGCATACGCGAATAGGCCACATCGACAGCCATTTCATACGGATTGATGGTATTCACGGGATTACCATCCTGATCGTATTCCCCCAAGCCCACTTCACCCAACGAGAAGTAACGGAGGCCGGCACTCAACGCAGAATAATCGCCAATACGATAGAAACCGGAAACATAGGCCAAGTCCATATCGCTCACCAACTGACGAAGCCACGGAGTATAAGAGATGCCCAAGCCTGCACGAGCAATATTAAACGGATACTTGGCAGGATTCCAATACTGGGAATAGACATCGGGATCGGTGGCAGCACCTATATCACCCATACCACCACCACGCGAATCGGGAGCCACCATCAACGATGTGACACCGTGCTGTACGGGGTTGAACTGTTCCTTCTGTGCCCATGCGGCCTGCACCACACAAACCAACAGCAATGTTGTTATAATCAGAGTTTTCTTCATATCTTATTCTTTAAGTTCGTACCTAATAAAACTTGAATCTTCATCTTTTATTGCCTTGCCACCACTATTTTTCGTGCTTTGGTGACCTCTTCACCTCCAGCAGAGGAAAGGGATACCCGATAGAGATACACTCCATTTCCGATAGGTTGGCCGCCATTGGTCGTCAAATCCCAAGTGACGTGCAAATTATTGCCCGACGACATACCCGTCTGAGAATGGTTCCACAACAAACGTCCAGAAAAATCAAACAATTCCAGCTTCACCGTCAGCTCTGTCTGCGGGCGATTATGAGCGATAATGAAAGTTGTAGTCGTCCGGGCTGGATTCGGAGTATTCCATACATAGCCCATCGCAGGCCGCAAACCTGGCACCACTTCAAACGGGACCTCTACAGCCGATGAATTATTCAACACATCCCATGCACGCACCAACAAGGTATGTTCACCTGCCTCCAACTCGGGCAGACTATACATCACCGTCCCGCGGGTATAATCTCCCGGTTCCGAGGTGTAATAACTGTTGAGCACAAATGTTTTCTGAGGATCATTATCAATGATAGCAATCAAATCATGCCCTATACCACCACCCGTAGCATTGATTCCCTCGGCATCGTATAACGAGAGTATCAGCAACGGAGTCTCGTGCACACGATCTCCCCACACAAAATCAGTAGAGTTCAGGAAAACACCAATCTCCGGACCAATGGAATCGTTTACCAGATTATCTTTCGTCCCATTCAAGAAGAAATCACCATAGGTCCCTTGCGCTTCTTCACGAGAATCATTCTGTGCATAGAAATAGATGTTTCCACAATCCTCGCTATAATTGATGTCCAACGGAACCGGGAAGGTAAAAGTAAACCGGCCATCACGCACCGAGTCACTACCAATATACACCTTCTGCGAATAGTTCCAGAACTGATAAGCCTCTTCCACTCCGGGGTCGTTCATTTTACAAGTAATCAGGCTCTTCCCTCCATAAACAGAAGGATATACCAAGCCGTTGAAATTTGTCAAACGATTGCCTGACGCACCTACAATTTCGCCCTTCAGCGTCACCAAACTACCGGCTTCGAACTGATGCAACGATGTTTGCCCGACAGCTTTTCCATTCACCTCCGTCACTTCAACACGATATTTGTCCGGCACAGACAAACGAAGGGCAGGATCACCGATAAGCACATAATGCAGATTGTTCTCGGCATAGGACGGCATATAGGCATTCTTTGCCAGACGCAAGGCCTCACCCATCGGCAAGCCGTCACGGAACAAACGTTCACAAAAAAGAATATGTAAAGGGTTACTGTTAGTTCCATACGTTGAACGGGTAGCACCCAAGAAAGCTATGGCTCCGGCATTTTCGTTCAAAAGAGCAATCTCTCCCATATTGTCTTCGGGCAAATCAATCGGAGAAGTATCACAAGCCGCTGTGACCCACAAAGGCAAACGGGGTGAACGGAGAGCTGTCATCTCATCACTACCCCAAGCCAATTCATGCGAAAGGCTGGCCGCACTACCATGACCGGTATAATACATCATCAATGCTCCCTCAGCCGAAGCCTCACGAATACGCTGTGTCACTTCGGGGAAACGACGTCCCGTAGAAGCATTCTCGCTGAAATAGGCATCCCAATAAATCTTGTTGACCACCAGACTGGGATTACTTTCTTGAATACAATCAACAATCTTGTCTGCCTCTATCATGTGACGGTTCGCATCTCCATCATCACCCAAAACACAGACAGTATTTTTCCAAGCCCCTGCTTCACGATTTTGCAAATAGGCTTCAATCTTGTCCACCACCACAGTGGCATGTGCCAACGAGCGCACCGTCAAACGTCCAACCGCCGCATCAGCTTTTGCACGAGTCCAAGCAGTCCCTTCATCATCATCCAACAGACAGAAGTACTCTTCCATCACATAAGAGCGGGTCTCACTGCTTGACAGTTCAGATTGGAAGCAAAGCAAAAAATCATTGGGAGTATTACGCCGCCATTCCGTGGTCAGCATACGATTGTCAGAGGCGCAATCGCCAAACAAGAGCAAGTATTTCGGTGCATCCTCCTCCGTCTGTGCACGGTCATAGAACATTTTCATAAAACGCCGGATAGCCGTCGCATCAGGAGTGCCGGATGAGAACTCATTATAAATCTGGTCGGCCCGGACAACAGCAACCCGCAAAGAGTCATACTGACGATGCAATTCGGCCAAGCGCTCGGCTTGAACCATCCACTTGGCCGATGCCGGTACTACAATCAACATATCCATCGCTTCCATGGCATGCAAATCCTGATTGGCGACACGGCCAACAACTTCTACACTGGGGAAAGAAGCTGCCCTCGTATTGACTACCACATACTCATCGGAAAGTGAAACATTATCAGTGAACTTATATTGGCCGTTATCCAATGTTCCCTGCATTTCAGTACAGGTATAACCAGCCGCTCCATCATCCACAATTTTCCATACTGTTGTATGTGCATCGGCACCAGCAACAACAAAGTCCTTTTTCCCTGCCGATGCGGCACGGAAAGGAGTATATGCCCCGCGCAAAGCCAATTGGCGGGTAAAATTCAGTGTGATATAATCCAGATACCCTGAAGCATCCGTTTTATGAAGAAGCGTTACCGTTGTACGCTCTGCCACACTACCAGAACAATCAAAGACCCGGTTATTTGTCTGAAATTTGGTATAACCTGTCGCAGCTGGTATAGACAATGTACCCACGTCAGTACTCGCGTCATCAGCACTCACCGCAACCTTCACGGTTGAACTGTTGGCACTGTTAGCGCCAAAGGCCACTTTCACATTAGCTGAACCTTCGGGCACTACTCCAGGGATATAAAAAGTATAACTGTTCGCAGGAAAGGTCTTATAATCAACATTCTCAAAAAACACTCGTCCACGATGCAGCCAACTGAACTCATCTTTCTCATGCAATACATAATCCGGATAAGTATCAGCCACTACTCCGGCTTCAGCCAAACTCTCTTGAGAGGCAAATGGCAAAGGTTCAACTGAAGCATCTTCTGTCAAGAAATAATAGCCTTTTGTTGAATATGTATTTTGAGTATGTTCAAAACCGTTAGAAGTACGTTTCCATGAAACTGTACCACGAGCATAGAAAAGGACATCACTACCGCGCCGATAAAGGGGAACTTCCTTCAAATCGTCCACACAATTCTGTATTTGATCTTCTTGCAACATCCGACCTCCATGTCCATACAAACGTACTTTTGCCGGATTATCAAATCCCATGGCACGAAGTTCAGTGTTTGAAATTCTATACACACCTGTTTCAGAGACAGCCACTTTGACCCATTTTCCTTGCGACAAGACGGACGAAGCCGCATAGCGTTCTGTATAATCCGATGATGCCGCACGAGTCTGTACAACCAATCGTTCAGTCCGGTCAATTGTCAGTTTCAAAGAAGTGATACGCTGATAAGCACCATCCCTCCAAACAATAGGAACAAGAGAAGTATAAAGTGCAGCCTGTTTAGAAGCAACCCCGACATAACTGTCCACCTCCGGCCAATCAGGCAAGGCGGACTTCATCTTCTCCAATCGTCGTACATCTGCAAGTGGAAGCGGTTCAAATTCGGGATATTCAACACGTACCCGATACTCGTAGCGTTCATAATCAGCCCCCAAAGGTATGGAATGAGTAAAGACCGGCAATACAGAATCAATCTGCATTTCCTCCCAATCTATATCCAAGAAATCATGAACCTGAGCCCGAACAGGCAACAGGCAAAGCCATACCGACAAGATTATCAATCCAACACGAATATGAATACGCATAGTCTGTAAATAACACTAAAATTTATTTTTATCTTACGTGGAAATCAAGCAATTTCTCCCCCTCAAGATATCCTTGCAGATGCTGTCCCACGCTCACCGGTCCTACTCCAACGGGAGTACCCGTATAAAGCAAATCACCAATCTTCAATGTACAGAACTGACTTACATAGGCAATGATTTCATCCACTTTGAACAGCATGTCCGCCGTATGTCCACGCTGCACTGTCTGTCCGTCAATATCCAAGTGAAAGTGCAAATCCTGTATGGGAGGAAGACTTCCTACAGGGACAAACTTTCCCAGAACAGCTGAATCATCAAAGCCTTTGCAAAGTTCCCACGGCAGACCTTTGCCACGAAAATCACTCTGCAAATCGCGGGCCGTAAAGTCGATTCCTACCGTCACAGCATCGTAATAACGATGAGCAAAGCGCGGAGCAATATGCTTCCCTAACCGACAGATACGCACCACCAGCTCTGTCTCATAATCCACCCTGTCCGTAAATTCAGGAATAAAGAACGGTTTTCCATCCTTCAGTATCGCTGAATCAGGTTTCATAAAGATGACCGGTTTCTCTGGTAATAACGTATTGTTTAACTCTTTATTGTGCGCGGCATAGTTCATGCCAATGGCTATAATTTTCATTTATTCAGATTTAATCGATTAAACATTAGCGCCAAGTGGGCATACAAGGATGTATTCTGTACGACAATATTCTCGGGAACACGGATACGGAACGGAGTAAAGTTCCATACAGCCTGAATACCACCATCCACCATCATATCTGTCACTTCCTGAGCTATACTGATAGGAACTGTCAGCACACCGATATTTACCCCTGCATACTCCTGCATCTTCCGAGGAAATTCTGTTGTGTGGAAGATGGGAATACCATTTATCTCATGTCCGACCAAAGAAGGGTCTATATCAAAGCCCGCCACAATCTCCAGACCAAATTGCTCCAATCCCGAATCGGCCAACAAGGCTCCTCCCAATCGTCCCACGCCAAAAAGGAAAGCGTAATGTCGTTCGGTAAAGCCCAAGAAACGTTCAAGTACATCTATCAGCTCATCCACAGTATATCCCACCCGAGGACGCCCGGAAACATTCACAAAGGACAAGTCTTTTGCTATTTGCGAAGCATCCATTCCCAACTGACGGGCCAGTTGGGTGGAAGAAGCATACCGTTCACCACGTCCCTTCATCAAACGGGCAGTGGACAGATACCAAGGAAGACGCCGAAGAGTTGGTTCGGGCACTTTATCAGTCGTTTTTAATGAATACACACTCATACCACCATCTAATTACGACGCAAAAATACACTTTTTTTTCAAAACGACAGGCAAAATGATTCTTCAACTCATTTTATTGCCTATATTTGCGACTGAAATCAAACCATTAAACACTTTTTATATGAATATTCATGTCCGAACAGCCCTATTTTGTTGCACACTGTTCCTCGCACTCACAGGTTGCACAGACAATGCTACATGCAAATCCGAATGCCAATCAGACTCTATCGTTATCGATCAGGCCAACCCCTGGAAAGCCATGGCCGAAGTAGAGAAACGGATTCAACCCACACAATTCCCCAACCGTACGTTCCATGTGGTAAACGATTACCAAGCTATACCTGGCGAAGACATCTCGGCAATCCTCAGCCGGGCCATCAGTGATTGCCACCGGGCAGGCGGTGGCCGCGTAGTGATTCCCACAGGGGAGTTTTACACTAAGGCCATACACTTGTTGTCGAATGTCAATCTGCACCTCGAAGAAGGAGCTATCCTGAAATTCTCGACAAAGCCTACAGACTATGCGCCACAAGTACCTACCCGCTGGGAGGGTATCGATTGCCTGGGCATGTCGCCACTCATCTATGCCTACCGCCAAGAGAACATTGCCGTAACGGGCAAAGGCATTTTGGACGGACAAGCATCCTGGGAAAACTGGTGGAAACTGCGTGCCCGCACGTCGGCCGAAGACAAGGCCATCGGCAAGTTTATGGGTAAAGAGAAGTTGCACGATTTTGAGAAACACGTGACCTCTATTGCCGACCGCATCTTTACCGAAAACGACGAATTGCGTCCCCAATTCATTCAGTTTTATCAGTGTAACCGCATCCTGATAGAGGGAGTGACACTGAACAATGCCCCCTTCTGGTTGTTGCACCCGCTGATGTCGAAGAACATTGTAGTGCGTGGTGTCACCCTCGACAGCCATGGCCCCAATAACGACGGATGCGACCCTGAGTCATGCGAAAATGTCCTCATAGAGAATTGCATATTCAACACCGGTGACGACTGCATCGCCATCAAGAGCGGACGCAACAACGACGGACGTGCCTGGTCGCTCCCCAGCCGCAACATCATTGTGCGCAATTGCCAGATGAAGGACGGTCATGCCGGTGTAGCCATCGGTAGTGAAATATCAGGCAGCTGCTACAACGTGTGGATGGAAGATTGCCAGATAGGAAGTCCCGAAATGGACCGTCCCTTCCGCATCAAGTCAAATGCCATACGTGGTGGTGTGGTCAGTGGATTCTACATCCGCAACATCGACATCAGTGAATGTAAGCAAGCCGTACTGAAACTCGAATTGAAGTACGAAAAGGTGACCGAAGGGCCATACTATCCTCTGTTCGAGAATATTCTATTGGAGAACATCACTTGTCAGAAGAGCCGCTACGGCATTTGGATAGACGGATTGGACAACCATATTTGCGTGAAGAATGTAACGTTGAACAATTGTCATTTCAACGGTATCACCGATGAAAAAGTAAATTCCATTGTTGGTGCCAAGGATGTGACATTCACCAACTCCACATTCAACGGACAGACGTTGTAAGGCGCGAACTGACATAAAGGATAAATTCCTCCCCTAACCAAACCTGAACAACCCTTCTTTCATCCCCCCAAAGCCCTATTCCTTATGCATAGGAGGCTCGTTTCTTGAACCGCATCACAAGGGTAATACGCTTTTATCACATTGGTGATACGATTGTCTGACTTGGGTAATACGAACGCATCACTCTTGTGATATGGTTTAAGAAATTAGGATTCCACCCATAAGAAACCTACTTTTAAAGGAACTCCTCACGGCTTTCTATGAAATCACAGTGTACCTCTCAGAATCTCCCGCTTCCCTCCGATGGGGCCGGGGATGCGCTCCATAGTCAAGCCTAACGAAGCCAACAAACGACGCACTTCGCCTTTGGCACAATAGGTGGTGAGCACAGCCCCCTCATTCATCACCGCCACCAAACGGCGGAAAGCATCGGGCGTCCACATTTCGGGCTGCTTTTCCGGGGCAAAAGCATCAAAATAAACCACATCCACAGACGCGGGAAGCGGGTCGGAGAGATAGTCGGCCTGCTTTTTTTCCAATGTAAAATAGGGAGTGATGGGCACAGGCTCATCCCACGGAGCTTCATGGATGGCACGCAACAGAGCCTCATCCAGCAAACTATCGTACCGAAGAGCCGTCAACGTGGCACCATCTACCGGATATTTCTCCAACGACACGTAGTGCACCGGATGACGCTCATCAGCAATCATGGCAGTGACACAGGCATTCAACCCTGTGCCAAAGCCGACCTCCAACAAGCACAACCGCTCCCCTACACTATTCTGTGCACGATGCAGAAAGGCACAATCGCGATAGATATGTTCGGCCTCAGTCAAAGCCCCCTTTACAGAATGGTAATGTTCGTCCAAGGCAGGAACAAAAAGGGTGGCCGACCCATCGTCGGTCACCTCTATGGTTAAATGGGGAGGTTGATTCATATTCTTTGGAAAATTGTTATTTATTCAAGTTTCGCAAGCCCAACTTTCAGGAGTACAGGAGTGTAGGAGTGACGCTTCGCTTAGTAGTGTAGACGATAGTGCTGCTTGCATAGTCGAAACTATTATCTACACTCCTACCTCCTACACTCCTGCTACTTCTCTACTTGCGAAACTTGAATTATTTATCCTCTTTTATTTCGTCTGTGTATAGCCATCCGCTTTCAGCAAATCGATGACGCGTTGCTTGAAGTCGCCTTGTACAATCACTTCGCCATCCTTGGCACTTCCGCCTACTCCCAAGCGTCCCTTCAACCATTTGCCCAACTCTTTCAGGTCGGCTTCACCACCTACAAATCCGGCCACAATGGTCACGGTCTTTCCTCCGCGTCCGTTCTTCTCCATCCTGACACGCAAGCGTTGTTGGTTCTTGGGAAGGGTCTCTGCTTCTTCCTCTTCTCCAGTGTCAAACTGGAAGTCCGGGTTGGTGGAGTACACCATCCCCAAACGTTCTTTCCAATCGTTATTTTTCATCTGATAATTTATTTTAAGGAGTTTAGGAGTTACAGGAGTTCAGGAGTTCAGACGATAGTACTGCTTGCATTATCCCTAAACCTTGAACCTTGAACTTTGAACCTTGAACTCATAGCTCAGTTTATTACTTGCGAACTTTCATCGTACGCACCTGCTTGCCATTGACAACCTTCAGGATGTATGTGCCTG
Organism: Bacteroidaceae bacterium; assembly: GCA_017521285.1. GTDB lineage: Bacteria > Bacteroidota > Bacteroidia > Bacteroidales > Bacteroidaceae > Phocaeicola_A. Next base: position 32,739 of record JAFXDG010000019.1, read on the forward strand.
CGGGCAGGTTGTCCGTATCTTTACCCTCAGAAATCAAGATTCCGCCTACGGTATAGAGCTGGTAACGGGTATTCTCATCGTCGGCCTTCAACGAAGGGATACAAATACTCAACGTCTTGTCGGCCGTAGTGTAGAACCGGATTTTGCGCGTCATACTGCCCACATTGTCCTTGTCAGTAACTGTGATTGGAATGGTGTAGAAACTTTCGTTCGTCCCTGGAGTAACGGTCATCACGCCATTTGCATCAGTTTCAAAGAGAATGTCAGAATACCTTGATACTACTCTAAACGATGGTTCATTGTCGAATCCGGCAAACAGTTTCTTCAAGTCAAGGACAAAAGGTTCCGTATTACTGATGATATAGTGCGGATCGGCCAACCAGTTAAGATAATCCTCCAAAGCCGTGTATCCGTCGCGATCTTCATCCTTATTGTTGTCAGGGGTGTTGACATCCAATCCTCGTTCCTTCTCCCACCAGTCGGGCATACCGTCCTGATCCGTATCGTAGTTGGCCAGACGATACTCTTCCACAATGTTCAATCCGGTAAATCCCTCCGAGTCGCTTTCCTTGTCAATCAATCCCGGGTAGCCCGTGCGGTTTCCTTTGTAGGTGTAGGTACCTGTCAGGGTCTCTTTCACCATGCGGGTGTCGTGGTTATCGAAGAAAGGCTGGTTACATCCCACGTCGGACAACGTAGTCTTGTAGGCCAACTTGGCAGGTTCGATGGTGGCATACGATTCAAAGAACGGTTTGTCCACAAACACATCCCAATCGTACTTCTGTTCGGCATTAACCCGATAGGTCACATTCTCCTTGTCCGTAGTGAGTGAACCGTTTCGATTCTCGCGGATGTTTCCACTGACATAATACGATTGCGAACCCTTACCTGTACCTTCCAAGTCTGCCGTCAGCAGATAGGTGTGCGTAGTGGCAGGACCCATCTTGTAGTAGTTGTTCACAAACTGTCCTTGGTGCGTACCTCCGTCAGTGGTCCGGTTACGCCAGTTGTAGCACACATTGTTGAACATGTCATGATGTCCGGCATACGAACCACCGCCATCCAATCCGCCTGACATACTCCAGTTACGTCCTTCGTTGTGGGCCAACAGGTTGTGGTGATAACTGCCATAGTCGCCACCGATAGTGGCCGCATAGCCATGTCCCGTGCCAGCTCCGTAATTGGCATGTCCGGCCACATTCAACGCTTCACTGATAAGCGTACGTTGCAAGGTCACATTCTTGGCATTGCGCGAACTGAAAGCCTCATCAATGGTCCATCCCATCGAGCAATGGTCCATGATGCTATGGTCGTTGCCGGCCATACCCATACCATCACTGGTGTTGGGGTTAGGCGACTTGCCGTCCCAACTGTCTCCTCCACCCAAGCGCAGGCGCAGGAAGCGGGTGATACCTTCGTTGGCCATACCGAATGCCTTGCCTTTGAGCATGATGCCTGTGCCCGGAGCCGTCTGTCCGGCAATGGTCACGTATGGGTCAGAGCATACCAGACGGGCCTGCAACGTGATGACTCCTGCCACATCAAACACAATGGTGCGCGGCCCGCTCACCTTTGTCAGGCCATAGCGCAAGGTTCCTGGCTGAGGATTGGTGGCATCGTCGGCCAATGAAGTGACATGATAGACACTTCCTCCACGGCCACCCGTAGCAAAGCGTCCATATCCCTCTGCTCCGGGGAAAGCCAAGTGACGCGGACGGAACATCCAGGTCTCACCCTGATAGACATTGCCATCTGCATCTTCTTCATCCACACGCCAATAATAGGTATTCATCGAATAGACATCCGACAACGTGTATTTGCCTTCGGCATTCACGGCCACTTCATTCATTCCGTCGGGCGAAGTGCCTACATGGATATGATTCTTCACAGCACTGGTGGCCATCACCCATGTGAGGTCAATCGTCCCGTCATCGCCATCCACATGTATATCGTTGTTCGCAGGATAGGGATTCAGTGCTGTCGTCTTCGGATTGGGTTGGTCAAACACCAATGCATTGATAAAGACACCGGTGGTTGTATATGTCTCTCCCTCTTCCAATACGGTCGTATAACTGATGGTCACATTCTCCCCTTCCACGGCCGTAAACTTCACATAGGATTGTCCGGCTTCCGAAGGTTTGAGTTCGCGCGAAGATTGCTTCACCCCCGTCAACACCACTTCACCATTCACACTCACGTTTATCTTTGCCGGATTCGTCTGATTGCCATCCGTCACATTGTGGTAGGCCAACACCGAGTGTTCGCCCGCAGGCAATCCCTTCAGCACCAAGTTCAGCGTAGTCGGAACATTGGTCAGCACCGGAGTATTGCCATCGCCATCCAGACCATACACAGCCACACAATCACCGATGAGTTTCGAGTTCTTGCTGCTCACCGCATCTTTCCACCAGTTCGACTTCATGGTCTGTCCCTTGGCTCCGGCCATATTCAATTCCAGTGTGACCCCATTATCCAGCGTCAGCGTATTACTGCTACCCGTATTGACCGCCCACGGTGTATAGCCCACCTCCGTCACCTGGTTAGCACTTCGTCCGGCCAAATTGAAGTCTATTTTCTGCGCCTCGCCCTCTGTTGCCATCGCCATCAACAAGGCTCCTATCCATACATACTTTTTCATATTAGTTGTTTCCTTTACCTTTTAGATTTTATGATTATTAAGTTTCGCAAGCTCAACTTTCTGGAGTTCAGGAGTTACTTCCCTTCGGTCAGTCGAAAACCTCTTCTGATTCTTACACTAAGGTATGGTCAGGAGTTTTATTCGCTTTGCTCATCGAAAACCTCTTTTGATAGTTCATTAAGGTATGGTCGCTTCGCTCAGGAGTTACAGACGATAGACTTGAACATCATGTTTAGTATAGTCGAAACTATCGTCTGAACTCCTGTAACTCCTGCAACTCCTGCACTCCTGCAACTTCTTATACTTGCGAAAGTTGAATGATTATTCTCTTTGCAGGTTGCAAATGTACAAAAAATCTGATATTCTCCAATGAGTACCATAATAAAAAGCTATGAAGGTGTGTCGAAATGTAGCCATTCCAAATTTTAGGCACACCTTCATAGCATTGATTGTAAACAATTAACTCCGTTCGCGTACCGAACAAATACGGCAGGCGAACGGAGTTTGTCCGGCTCAGGTGAACCACTTACTTCATCATCACCTTTCCGCTCTCGCGCCGTCCGTCGGGATAGGTCACGGCGTAGAGGTATGTGGCGGGAACTTTATCAACCGTCACGGTTGCTTCGCCATTGGTGAAACGGGCTTCGCCCACCCTTACGGCATCAAGGGTGTAGATTTCCAGTTTCACGGCATTGGGAGAGGTACAGAGAAGGCTTTGTCCCTCTATCAGGATACGGGCATTCTTCAAATATGGAGTAAACGAGATGCCATACGCTTCATCAAATGTAGCAGAAGACATACCACCACCGAAGAGATGGTTCATCCAAACCCGGTTTCTGAACTCGTCCACTAATATGCACGACACTTCATTGGATGCTATGCCAGAGTTCATGGTGTTGTAGTTTGTCCATGTTCCGTCACTATCCAGACATGTCAGGCCCATTTCCGCGGTACCTATCCAAATGTTGTCATACTTGTCTATTGCAATGTCCCAAATGGTATTGCTCGGAAGGTCAGAGTTTGCCGTTGTATAGGAAATCCAACGCTCTCCATCGAAACAAGTAAGTCCACTTCCATAGTCCTTTCCTATGTTTCCGTATCTGTCGCGGCAATGCAGCCATATACGGTCTTTGCTGTCAATGTCCAGGCACATGGCAAAGGTGGTCGGGAGTGGGGAGTTCTTCGTTGTATAGACTGTCCAAGCGGAACCGTCAAACTTGAAAACACCCCCTTCTTCACCCTGGAAACCTACAGTACCCCACAAGGAACCTTTACTGTCAACTTTCAGGTCGGTTATGGCATTGCATGGTATGGGCGAATTGTCTGTCGTGTAGCATTCCCATGTTTTTCCATTATACCGGTACAGACCGGCATAAGTCCCCCACCATACGTTTCCCTGTGAATCGGAGACAAAGCAGCTCTCCCGTTGGGTACCGGCTTTCAGTATGGGGTGTGCTGTTCCGGTGAATGCCTCCATGACTACTCCTTCCGGCGACAGTTTTACCACACACGTATCGCTCATAGACAATGCCACCCATACATTTCCTTGCAAATCATCCTTTACTGCTTGGATACGATTTTGGACCGGTACGCTTTTGCCGTCAAGTTTAAACAGACTGTGCCACCCATTCTCCGTATCAATCTTCAGCAACTCTTGGCGTCCGGCACTCCAAACGTTTCCCACCTTGTCCATACACATGGAAAAAGCCATGTAGTTATCAGCCAACAACGGGGCAGGAGCAATATCAACGGGGGTAAATTCACCGTTGGCAAACTTGAACAGTCCTTGTTTTTTTGTCCCCACCCACACGGTTCCGTCCTCTTCGGGCAAAATAGAGGTCATGAAGTTCATATTTTCCATCGGTTCAATCAGATCCGTCTGATATGAAATGAAATCCTTGCCATCGAATTTCACGAGGGAACGCTGACATGCCAGCCAATATCCCCCCCTGTGGTCTGTTTTTATATCGTAAACCGGGTTGGCAGGAATGTTTGAATTGGATGTATTAAAGGTTGTCAGAGTCCCATCCGGAGCATAGCCCATCAAACCTTTTCCTTGGGTCGCAATCCAAATGTTTCCATTTTCCCCCGGAGCCAGAGCCGTAACAGCCGATGGTATCTCACTTTTCAGTACCGGATACAACTCTTTCCCATCAAATTTCAACAGACGGGTGCTTCCGATTTGCCCTCCGATGTACAGCACCTCCTCTCCGTTTACAGTCGTGAAAAGGAACGAACTGACAAGCCTATAATTCAGGATAGAAGTATTAGGCAGTTTCCATCCCAATATTTTGTCTGTCCCAAGTTCCTGGTCCTTTGTGTATATGGCCAATGCACCATACCATATACGCCCTGACTGGTCCACATGCAACGTCTGATTGGGCATGGCAGGTCTGACGGGCACTCTTGCCGTTGCTTCCAGTACATCAAACCCAGTACCATTGAATTTTGAAATGACACAGTTTTCCGATGATGCCCACACTTCCCCATTACCATCCAGAGCCAAAGCTGTTATTTTGTTATTGGGCAGTCCGTCGCATCGGTTATAGAAATGTTTCTCGCCTGTTGACTTGTTCAGTTTCACGATTCCTCCATTCGTCCCAATCCACAGATAATCACCATCACTGAGCATACACAGTACCATATTGTTATTTGTATAGTTCCCCCAATCCTTCAACTGGGAAAAAACGCAGAGGCATGACAACAACAGTCCTCCTAATGTAAATAAAATCTTTCTCATATTTCTTTTTCACCTTGATATAACGTAAAACAGTGGAAGTTTGGATTTACATTGCCAAGTCCATCTATAATGACTTCGTTTGTATTAAAAGATTTAAAGATTACCGGACGGACAATATTTGATAAATCCAATGTTTGTGACAGTGAATACCTCCCTCCTTTAAGAATAATCTCAACAGGACTCATTTTTTTAGATCCTTTAATATTTGCTATTGCATTATTCAATTTTGTTACATCATCTACAATAACAGACTCTATATCTTCAACATTTAAAGACAATGTTTCTTTTGCATAATTTATCTTCATAACTATTCACTATTTAAGTTCAACATTCATTTTACTAACACTTTCTGGTTTCCTATAATATACACCCCCTTGGACAACATGTCCAATTGCTTGGCATTCGTTGCCACTTTCTGTCCGCCCAATGTATATACGGGCAAATTAGTGTTGATATTATTCGGGTCAGATGTGGGTACATCTTCAATACCTTCTACATCTATTTCTACAATTGTTTTAAATTTTCCCCAATAGGGATGCAGCCAATAACTTACTTTCGACCCCTTGGGCACATACAGTATGACAGATTCAGTTGCCTTTTCGTCAAATGCCCAAATTTCATCATCAACTTCACATTCTGGCGGAGTCGGATTCAGCATAGTCACAGAAATGAGATTATTGCAATTCTTAAAGGCAGACACCCCAATTGTAGTCACGGTTGATGGGATAAGAACAGTTGTGAGATTTTCACAACTATAAAACGCATACGCTTTTACACTCGTAACCGTATTTGGAACAATCAAATCTTTAACCTCATACCCATTCAAATATAAATGTTCAGCATAATCTAAAGGGTTTGCAAGATTGCCGACAAACGTCATATTACACCATGCTTTCAAATCAGAAATATATACGTCTTGCAAGTTGGCACATTCGTAAAATGCGCAGCCATCTATCAAAGAAAGACTACTCGGAATAACGACGGAAGTCAAAGCATTACATCGCCAGAAGGTATAAATGCCCAATGAAGTGACACTGTTGGGAATTTCTATAGATGTCAACCCTGTACGCTCAAACGCAGAATTACCAATAAATGTCACACTGTTTGGCAGTTCAATAGATGTAAGGATGCTACAACCTGCAAATGCATAATGTCCGATTGAAGTAAGACTATTGGGCAATTCTACGGACTCCAAATTTGTAACATCACTAAACGCATAATGACCAATTGATGTCACACCTTCCAATAATGAGACTTTCAGAGCTGGAGACTGTATATCTTTTAACCAAACCGCACATTTTTCAATAGGCCCTTCACCATCCATAATTATATGAGTCAAATTGTTACAGTTAGAAAAAGCGTCCTCTCCTATTTGAATCTGTGGACGTAACATAATTGAAACCAAGCTTTTACAGTTGTAAAAAGCTAAAGAAGCTATCACCTCAATGTTATTGCCCATTTTTATAGAGGTCAATGCCTTACAACCAGCAAATGCGTTAATTCCAATTGATGTTACACTATTCGGCACAATTATTGAAGTTAAGCTACTGCATCCACTAAATACGTAGGCTTCGATACATGTAAGATTATTATTGTCATTCAAATTTACAGAAGTAAGTCCACTACATCCTGCGAATGCTCTTTCCCCAATAGAAATGACGTTATCAGGAATATCAACAGAAGGTAATCCGCTGCAACCCGAGAATGCAGATGCACCAATTGATGTAAGGCTGTTTGGTAACACGATAGATTCCAAACTACTACATCCCAGAAACGCCTCTTTATCGATGGTCTGGATACCACCAAAGGTAATAACAGATTTCAAAGCACTGCATCCACGGAACGCAGCCTCACCTATAGTAGCCAATCCTTGGCCTAATGTACATGATGTCAACTCGGTACAATCCTTGAATGCAGACGCGCCTATCGACTGAACTTTTTCCGGAATAACTACCGTCTGTAACTTTGACAGTCCTTCACAGGCATTAGCACTGATGGAGGTCACATCTTTTGGGAAAAGGACACGCAGCAATTCTGCATTATCAGTGAAGAAATATTCTCCTATGGTGTTATCTTTTGTTTGGAAACTTTCATAATAGTTCATTCCACCTGCAACGATGTGAGCATCCGTCAAGTCTAAAAGTTTCAAATTCTTCATTTTTCGTACTACCAACAAATCTGTACCATTGAAGTCTCCGCTCACTTTTAGGCTGAAGATGCTGTCTATTTTGTCTAACGGAACTTGATTGACCAAATCTCCAGCCTCCTTCAATGCTATGTCAAAGGTCGGAAAGGCGTATGTATGCACAATATTATCTTGATAGCGGGAAGTCGGTTGAAATACATACTCCCCTTTCTTCAATTCTGCTGAGATGTCATTTCCTCGAAACATCACCAAACCATATTTGACAGCGTCTTTGTCTGTGATGGAAAAATGGACTTCTTCATTTTCTGCAACCTCCCGATTCATTTCTCCTGAAATATTTATGAATGGCAGCCCTTCTTCTACCGCTATTTGTACCGGATATTTTTTAGTTTCACCATCCATTGCATATATAGATTCAACTTTACTCCAATACTCATGTGAAACATAACTGTGAGTACTTCCCAACGGCACTTCAAGTGTTTGAGCATAATCAATAAGGCAATTCATCCTTGTTCCATAACCATCTGTCCAACGATTAAATAAAGGTGGGGATTCATGACCCAATTTAATATGCGCTAAGTTGGTACAGTTACAGAATGCTTTCCCGGAAATCTCCGTAACAGTTTTGGGAATATTAATAGAAGTCAGCTCACGGCAATACCCAAAAGCCTCTTTCCCTATTGAAGTGACACTATCATGAATAACAACAGATTCTAAAGACCTACAATTTATAAACTTATACTCTCCAATACTCGTCACAGAATTAGGGATTACAAGTTGTTTTATTTCCTCTCCATTCAAATATAAATGATGGGCATAATAAAGAGGGTTACACTCAGCAAAGCTCTCATGCCTAAGTGGTTTATATGATATTTTGCACCAAGATTCTAAATCGCTGATATACACTGCGGTTAAACCTTTACAACCAAAGAATGCACAATACTCAATACTCGTCACAGAATTGGGAATATTTATACTTGTCAGATTAGAACAACTTTCAAATGCAGACTCTCCAATACTCGTCACAGAATTGGGGATATCTATACTTGTCAGATTAGTACAATTTTCAAATGCAGACTTTCCAATACTCGTCACAGAATTAGGAATATCTATACTTGTCAGATTAGAACAATTTTCGAATGCAGACATTCCAATACTCGTCACAGAATTAGGAATATTTACACTTGTCAGATTAGAACAACCAGAGAATACTTCCGCTCCAATACTCGTTACAGAATTGGGGATATTTATACTTATCAGATTAGAACAACCAGAGAATACTGCCATTCCAATATATTTCACAGAATCAGGAATATTTATAGACGTCATATTGTTACAATCCATAAATGAATATTCGACCAACCCCACTGTATTAGGACGAAGTGTATATGATTTCTTCTCCTTCTGGATTACACCAACTGCCCAAGTATCAGCATATTGTATTCCATCTTCTACGGGTAATAAAGGACAAGACAGGCATACATCTCTCCCCATATATGCTACAGAACCAGGAATAGAAATACTGACAAGATTAGTGCAATGACTAAATGCCTCTTGCCCTATTGTTGTTACTGAATCAGGAACAACTACTTCCGTCAAGCTTGTACAACGACGAAATGCTTGACGTTCGATACTCTTCACGGTTTTGGGAATGGAGACACTTATGAGTGAAGAACTACCCAAAAATGCAGCAGAACCTATACGTATCACCAAATAGTTCGTATCATTGTAAGAAACACGTTCTGGAATCATCAGTGAACCACTATAATAATAATAAGGAGAACCCGCCCCTTTATACGTTACTTCTACCGTTTTTTCTGTATCCGATAGAACATTGTAATAAATCCCGTCCACTTCAAAATCATGAGCAAATACTGTCATAGCAGGCCAATAAACCAACCATACTAAAATAACTAATAACTTCTTCATAATCGGCTCCTTTCTTTTTACTGATAGATGATTTTTATTCCTGACTCTATCGTTGCATTGGTGAATTTACCTTCCAACGAAGAATCCAAGATGATTGCATCAATATAATGATTTCTTAGGGGTGAATTCAACTTTCAAATGCAAAAAGATAAAGTTCCTTTTGCAATAATTTATCTTCATTGCTATTCACGATTTAAGTTCAACATTCATTTACCAATTCGCTATTTTTTCTGTCTTTTTATCTATTTGCACAATGTACATTCCCTTTTCCAAGGGAATCTGTTCCCCACTATAATTAGCAGATTCATATATCTTTATGCCATTGATTGAATAAACCTTTACGGGTAGTCCTTCCGCATTGCTAACACTTAACATGTTTGAAAAAATGCGTATTGTGGGCTTTTCTGACTCAATTGAAGGAACTGCAGCAACAATTTCTTCGACAAGCTCATCAATGTCCTCATCCATATATAAGCTAAATTTCAACCAAAAATAAGCATCAGGTTGAACCTTTTTTTCAGAGTTCCACCTTTTTCCTATCACAACTTCTATGTCTTCGTATTGTCCTTCCCGTATATTTACGCTCGTTTTCTCCTGCCTTACAGATAGTGCATAGGGGGCATGTCCTCGGAAAATAATTTTCTCCAATTGTGAGCAACCTTTAAATGTATTCTCTCCTATGTTTTTAAGTGTTTTAGGACAAACGATATACTTCAGCCAATATGCATTGACGAACGCATAATGACCCAAACTCTCTATTCCCTCCGGTACTGTTACGAATACTTCTTTTCCTGCCTGAATCACACGGTTTTTCGCTGTTTCAATAATCATATTGCAGTTATTCCTGCTATCGTAATAGGTATTCCCACTATCTACCGAAATACTTTTTGCAGTTGCGGCACATCCCATAAATGCTGATTCGTCAATTTTTACGACTGAAGCAGGAATCCTGATTGTATCCAAAGAACATCCATAAAAAGCATTCTCTCCTATCTGTGTCAAGCCATCTGGCAAGTTGACTGTAGTCAAAGAAGTGCATCCATAGAACATCTCTTCAGGAATTGTTTGCAGCGAAGATGGCAAAGTTGCAGTTTTCAGATTAGTACAATTCATAAATTGTCCACCTTCATAAATATTAATATTATCGGGGAGAAACAATTCTTTCAATGACGTACAACCAACAAAGGCGCCTTCACCGATTTCCAATGTGCTATCAGATTTTTGGAATTCTATATAAATCAGTTTGTCACACATTGAAAAAGCGCGACCGGATATGCTTTCTACGGATGATGGAATGACTATTGAATCTATAGCCAAACCATATAAAGACTGATAGCCTATATGCCTGACTCCATCTGGAACAAAACTGTTTTTGCATCCGAAAAGCAGCGTATTCGTTTGAGTTTCTATTACGGCATTGCAATTGTTTCGCGAATCTAAATACGGATTACGAATATCAACCGTAATTGTTTCTACAGAATCCATTTTGAATGCACTCTCAATCGACTTGACCTTACTGGGAATATAAAGATTCCGAATAGGTTTACATCCAGAAAAAGCACCTCCACCTAAATATTCCAAACTATCAGGAAGCATTGGAGGAGATAATTCTGTACAATTATAAAAGGCACTATTTATAATATATCTCAAAGTATTGGGCAAATCAATATTTTCCAAACTATGACATCCAGAAAAAGCAGAAGTACCTATATAAATAAGAGAATCTGGGAAAATAATATTAGTGAGATTTGTACAACCTCTGAAAGCGTCGTTATCAATAATTGTCAAAGAATTAGGAAAATCAATATTTTTCAGGCTTACACAATTTTCAAATGCTTTCTTCCCTATTTCGGACACCGAATTACCAAAAGTTACATTGGTAAGATTGGGGCAATTACTAAAACCGTTTACACTTTTCACAGATTCACCAATGAATACATTTACAAGATTGGAGCATCTGTCAAAAGCCCCTTCCTCAATTTTAGCTGACGCAATAGTTACGCTTGTGAGACTTGTATAATTTTGAAAAGCATAAGCTCCAATATTCGTTATGGAATCAGGTATCTCTAAATTTGTAACTTCTTCTCCATTTATATACAAGCGCTGGGCACAAGACAAAGGATTTGCATACGAGAAATAATGGTTCCCTTTACCATCAGAAAAGGAACTGGATTCCGCAAATTCTATTTCGCACCAAGCCTTCAAATCTGTTATATAAACAGCCGATAAATTGGATGTTCCAAACGCCCGTTCACGAATTTTTTTAATGCTTGGCGGAATTGATACTGTTGTTATTGAATAGCCATTAAAGGCGCTTCCGGCTATTTCCGTGACAGTATATTCCCGCTTCTTGAATGAGACGGATTCTGGTATAATTATATCTCCTTTATAACTTCCTGAGAATTTTCGTATGACCGTGACGGTTGAATCGCTTGAAATAGAGTAACAGAGATTATCCATTTCAAAAATGTCCTGTGTGTACATCGCATTTGCACACATCAACCACATTAAAATAGCTAATAACCTCTTCATAATCGGCTCCTTTCTTTTTACTGGATTATCATTTTCGGCCGCAATATACCAAACAAATAGAAATTACACAAATTTTCACACAAAAAACATTACTCATATATATTATTTAACCGAATGATTGCCTGATATTAACAGTACACAACAGAAGTGTAAACTGAGGATTACAATAAGATTATATAAAATTCACTTAATCCACCTAAAAGACATGCATAACCTCCTCCTTTTTTTGGGGGGATTGAGGGACTTCCTTATTCTCTACATCCCTTCGCATCGCAAACGAAAGGACAAGAGCTACGGGCGGGCGAACCCCGCCCCTACGGTTATCATGCAACACAAATGGCAAAATTCCCAACACACAAAGGTAACAAATCCTGCATTCGTAGAATATTCTGCCCTGCAATTTTTCAAACCCGGCAAAAAGGACAATTTTTGTATGTTTATGCAAACGAACAAGAGGTACAAGCAGAAAACAAGAAGTGCGTGTGCACACGTGCGACCAGCCGTGTGCACACGGTCGGCGGAGTTTCTTCAGGCACTCTACTACAGGTTGTACTGACAGTCAATAGAGGATGTGACACACGGGTAGAAAAGGATGTGCAGCAAACGGGCGAAATGTATAATTATACATCACGATTGTATATTTATGCAGAACAGACCGCACGAGAATCGCGTATATGCACGCAACTTTTCTTTCGGACGAAAATAGGCGAAAATTTCAATCAAGGGATAAGTAACTGACATTCAACCCAAGGACAAGGTAACATCAGCCTTGGGATGATGTAGGCTTAGCCTTGGGATAAGGAAGGGCGACAGACGACGTTTTTCGATTTCTTGACAAAGAGAAAGCAGATTTCTTTACATATCCCACCACCCGACAAACGGCAGAACAGATAGCTATTGCAAAAAATAAGGAAAAGAGGAGTGAAAATCCAATAAAAAGCAGTACCTTTGCCACCTGATAATTATCATTGATACATTTTATGGAGCTCGACATTCTTACGGCCATATCACCCATTGATGGCCGCTACAGAGGGAAGGCGGGAGCCTTGGCCTCTTATTTTTCTGAATTTGCACTGATAAAGTACAGAGTGCAAGTGGAAATCGAATATTTCATTACCTTGTGCGAATTGCCGTTGCCACAGTTGGAAGGCTTTGACGCCAACCTGTTTGATGCGTTGCGCGACATCTACCGCAACTTCTCGGAGGCAGACGCTGCACGCATCAAGGAGATTGAGAGCGTGACAAACCACGACGTAAAGGCCGTGGAGTATTTCATCAAGGAACAGTTTGACAAATTGGGCGGACTGGATGCTTACAAGGAGTTCATCCACTTCGGACTCACTTCTCAGGACATCAACAACACGTCGGTCCCCCTCTCCATCAAGGAGGCGCTGAACGATGTCTATTATCCGCTGATGGCCGAGCTGGTTGACCAGCTGAAGGCATACGCCGAGGAGTGGAAGGAGATTCCGATGCTGGCCAAGACTCACGGACAACCCGCCTCGCCTACCCGCTTGGGCAAGGAGGTGATGGTGTTCGTCTATCGCCTGGAGAGACAACTGGCCGTACTGAAGGCTTGTCCGCTGACCGCCAAGTTCGGTGGTGCTACGGGTAACTACAATGCCCACCATGTGGCCTATCCCCAGTATGACTGGAAGGCATTCGGCAACCGTTTTGTGGCCGAGAAGTTAGGACTGGAGCGCGAGGAATACACCACCCAAATCTCCAACTACGACAATTTGGGAGCCATCTTTGATGCCATGAAACGCATCAACACCATCCTGATAGACATGAACCGCGACTTCTGGCAATACATCTCGATGGAGTACTTCAAGCAGAAGATCAAGGCCGGCGAGGTAGGCTCAAGCGCCATGCCCCACAAGGTGAACCCCATCGACTTCGAGAACTCAGAAGGAAACTTGGGCGTGGCCAATGCCGTGTTGGAACACCTTTCATCGAAGTTGCCCGTATCACGTCTGCAACGCGACCTGACGGACTCAACCGTACTGCGCAATGTGGGAGTGCCCTTCGGACACATCGTGATAGCCGTACAAAGTTCGTTGAAGGGACTCCGCAAGCTGCTGTTGAACGAAACGGCCATCTATCGCGACTTGGACAACTGCTGGAGTGTGGTGGCAGAAGCCATCCAGACCATCCTGCGCCGCGAGGCTTACCCCCACCCCTACGAGGCGCTGAAGGCTCTGACCCGTACCAACCAGGCCATTACCGAAGAGTCAATAAAAACATTCATCGAAGAACTAAATGTCTGCGAAGACGTTAAGAAAGAATTGAGAGTGATTACACCGCGTACCTACACCGGTGTGTGAGGCTCCTGAACAAAACATAAACAAGAAGATGCCCGAGAGGGCAGCAAGTATATCCAAATTAAAGCAAATAAGAGATTATGATGACAGACAATGAAAATTGGCGCAATGGTTCTGATGAGAATCAGGAAGGCGCAACAGGTTACAACAGAAATTATAACCACGAGAACCGATTCAACAGTTACAACAATTATAATCGCGAAGAAGGCGGCCAGCGTCCGTTCCGTCCCAGCGGTTACGGAACCCGCATGGGCAATGGCGCCGGCAATCGCGCCGACCGTCCGCAACGTCCCCGTTTCACCCGCTCGTCAGAGAATGCAGGTGGTGAAGGACGCCCCCGCTTCACCCGCGTAAGCGGTAACACCGACGGAGGATACACTCCCCGCCACTCACGCCCGCAACGCCCCTATGAAAGCCGTCAGGAAGGTGGCGAAAGCCGTCCGTTCCGTCCCTCTTCATACAACACGGGACGTACTTCGTATGGCGAACGTCCGCAACGTCCCCGCTTCAACAATGGTGGAGGCAACGGTTACAACAACATGGAAGAGCGTCCCCGCTTCAACAATGGTGGCGGATATGGACAGGCACGTCCGCAACAGCGCCGCCCCCAACAGGGCGGATATGGCCAAGGCCGTCCCCAACAGGGCGGAATGCGCCAACGCACAGCCGGATACAACCCCAATGCCAAATACAGCAAGAAGAAGCAGATTGAATACAAGGAGATATTGGCCGACCCGAACGAACCAATCCGTTTGAACAAGTATCTGGCCAATGCCGGTATCTGCTCACGCCGCGAAGCCGATGAATTCATCACCGCAGGCGTTGTTTCGGTAAACGGTGAAATCGTGACCGAATTGGGAACCAAGGTGAAGCGCACAGACGTCATCAAGTTCCACGACCAACAGGTGAGCACCGAACGCAAAGTGTATATCCTGCTGAACAAGCCGAAAGACTGTGTGACCACTTCGGACGACCCGCAGGAGCGCAAGACCGTCATGGATCTGGTGAAGGGAGCCTGTGCCGAGCGCATCTATCCCGTAGGCCGACTGGACCGCAACACGACTGGTGTGCTGCTGCTGACCAACGATGGCGACCTGGCCTCCAAACTGACACATCCCAAATTCTTGAAGAAGAAGATTTACCATGTGTATTGCGACAAGAATGTGACCAAGGCCGACCTTGACCAGATTGCCGCAGGTATCACACTGGAAGACGGAGAAATCCATGCCGATGCCGTCAGCTATGCCCATGAAACAGACAAGAAGCAGGTGGGCATTGAAATCCACTCAGGAAAAAACCGTATCGTGCGCCGCATCTTCGAATCATTGGGTTATAAGGTGACCAAGCTCGACCGCGTATCGTTTGCCGGACTGACCAAGAAGGGTGTCCGCCGTGGCGACTGGCGCTTCCTGACCGAAGCCGAAGTGAACATGCTGCGCATGGGTGCCTTTGCATAATAAAGAACACAAAAGAGAGAAATAACAATATGGAAAAGATTTGTAGAACAAAGATAGTTGACCTGCTGAAGCGTACAGACTTCGGCGCTATGGTCAATGTGAAAGGTTGGGTGCGTACCCGCCGCGGAAGCAAACAGGTGAACTTCGTCGCCCTGAACGACGGTTCGACCATCAACAACGTACAGATTGTAGTGGACGTAGCCAACTTCGACGAAGAGATGCTGAAGCAGATTACCACCGGTGCCTGCTTGAGCGTGAATGGCGAACTGGTGGAGTCTGTAGGCTCTGGCCAGGCAGCAGAAATCCAAGCCCGCGAAATCGAGGTATTGGGAACTTGCGACAACACTTACCCCCTCCAGAAGAAGGGACACTCCATGGAGTTCTTGCGCGAGATTGCCCACCTGCGTCCGCGAACCAACACATTCGGAGCCGTTTACCGCATCCGCCACAACATGGCGATGGCCATCCACAACTTCTTCCACCAGAAGGGATTCTTCTACTTCAATGCCCCCATCATTACAGCCTCTGACTGTGAAGGTGCCGGCCAGATGTTCCAGGTGACAACCATGAACCTCTACGATCTGAAGAAGGACGAGAATGGTTCAATCATTTACGACGACGACTTCTTCGGCAAGCAGGCCAGCCTCACCGTATCGGGCCAGCTGGAAGGCGAGTTGGCAGCAACTGCTATGGGAGCCATCTATACCTTCGGTCCCACATTCCGTGCAGAAAATTCCAATACTCCCCGTCACTTGGCCGAGTTCTGGATGGTAGAGCCGGAAGTTGCTTTCGCCGACCTGAAGGAGCTGATGGATCTGGAAGAAGAGTTCATCAAGTATTGCGTCAACTGGGCTTTGGAGAACTGTAAGGATGACTTGGAGTTCCTCAACAAGATGGTGGACAAGGGACTTATCGAACGTCTGCAGAGTGTGGTGAAAGCCGACTTCGTGCGCCTGCCCTATACAGAAGGTGTCAAAATTCTGGAAGAGGCCATTGCCAAGGGACGCAAATTCGAGTTCCCCGTATATTGGGGTTGCGACCTCGCCAGCGAGCACGAGCGTTACCTCGTGGAAGAGCATTTCCAGAAGCCCGTCATCATGATTGACTATCCGAAGGAAATCAAGGCATTCTACATGAAGCAGAACGAAGACGGCAAGACCGTTCAGGGTACTGACGTACTCTTCCCGCAGATTGGTGAAATCATTGGCGGTAGTGTGCGCGAAGAAAGCCACGACAAGCTGATGACACGCATCAACGAACTGAACATCCCGATGAAGGACATGTGGTGGTATCTCGACACCCGCAAGTACGGAACTTGCCCACATGCCGGTTTCGGTCTCGGTTTCGAGCGTCTGCTGTTGTTCGTAACGGGTATGACCAACATCCGCGATGTGATTCCCTTCCCCCGTACACCGCGCAACGCCGAGTTCTAAAGAGAACAAAGACAGACATATTGCTTTGTAAACTTTGCAAAGTGAAGAGTAAAAAGGCTCATTTTTCCTCATTAGGCAGGAAAGATGAGCCTTTTTCATAATCTTTTTGAAAGAAAAGCATCAAAATATTGGTACTTTCGGTAAAAATGGATAATTTTGTATGGCCAGAAAGGCTATTAACTTAAAATTATACCATTATGAAGAAAACTTGTTTATTATCTTTGGTTGTGGCATTGCTCAGCATGTCTGCAACTGTTGCTTGGGGACAGAAACGGGTCAATCTGGAAGGAATCTGGCAAATGTGTTTCTATGTTTCGGGAGCTCAGGATGCCCCCAGCACCTTGCGCGCAGGAAACACCTTCAAGATTCTTTCAGAAGACGGACACATCACTAATTTTACTGTCATTCCCGGCAAAGGTGCCATCATCACGGGTATCGGAACCTATAAAGTGAAAAACAATGTACTCCGCGAAAGCATGAAGAAGAACATTCATCTGCCCATGCTTGACGGCAAGGAGAACGATTTGAAATTCACACTCAGCGAAGACGGGAATATAATGTCCGTCAAGTTCTTTGTCAAGGAAGACACACAGGGCAATGTGATTGACGCTTGGCACTACGAGACTTGGCGCCGGGTGGAAATGCCAGCTGAATATCCGCAAGACTTGGTAAGATGACAGGATTGTAGAATAAACTCAGGGAGAATCTGACTGTGGGCAACAGTAGATTCTCCCTCATTGGATAAATTTATAAAAAATGTTTATTCTTACAGACAGTACAGAGACTAATACTTATATTTGCAAAGTAAAACACATACAGCCTTAAAAAAACTGAATATAAAGTGTAATCAATGAGAAAATTGTTTTTGTCTATGGCAACGCTTCTATGCGCATTTGCCATTCACGCTTCCGCAGAAGGAAGACGTGTCGAGAGTTTTAATTATGGTTGGCGTTTTGTACTGGAGAATGTGGCCGGTGCAGAGCAACCGCAGTTCGATGACAGCCAATGGCGCACGGTGAACGTGCCCCACGATTTCCAGATTGAGCAGCCGTGGGTGGCTCCTGACGCCAGTGAAAAGGCCGACAACAGCGACCCCGGAGCCAACATCCGCAGCCGCCTCAGCAGCCGTGGTTTCAAGGAGATGGGAATTGGCTGGTACCGCAAGACCTTTACTCCCGATGCAAGTTGGAAAGGGAAGCGTGTTGTGCTTGATTTCGAAGGCATCATGTATGTCGGTGACGTTTATCTGAACGGCAAGCTCGTTGGTGGAACCGACTACGGTTATGTAGGTTTCGAGATTGATGTGACCAATCTGTTGAAGTATGGCGAGCCCAATGTGTTGGCAGTGAAGGCCGATACGCGCGAGCCCAACAACTCACGCTGGTACACCGGTGGTGGTCTTTTCCGCGATGTGGATGTGGTGATTACCGACCCCAAGTATTACCTGATGCGCCATCCCCTTTACATCACAACTCCGCAAGTGTCTGAGCAGGAGGCTACAGTGAGCGTGCAGATTGAAGTTGCCTGCCGTGACCGTCACGCCGTAAAGGCCGAAGTTGTCATTACCGATGCCGAGGGTAACGAAGTGGCCCGTCAGACTGAAGAGTTGAAGCGTCGCCAACCCACTTACGAATATCAGTTGAAGGGCATCAAGTTGCAGAATCCCAAGTTGTGGGATTGCGAGACCCCTCATCTCTACACCGCCACCGTTTCTCTGATTCGTCCGAATGGCGAAGTGGCCGACCAGGTGTCCGAGCGCTTTGGTGTACGCACCGTTGAGTTCTCTCCCGCTTTCGGCATGAAGCTCAATGGTAAGAAAGTTCTTCTGAAGGGTATTGCCAACCACCATTCACTGGGTGCTCTTGGTGCCGCTGCCTATCCGCGTGCTATCGAGAAGCGCATCCAGCTCCTCAAAGAGTTCGGCGTGAACCATATCCGTACTTCACACAACCCCTATAGTGAAGATTTCATGGACCTTTGCGACGAATACGGAATCCTGGTTGTTGACGAGCTTTATGACAAGTGGCTCGACCAGTATTGCGGCGGCCGTGCTCCTTGGGCATTGCTGTGGCAGAAGGATATTCCCGAGTGGATCAAGCGCGACCGCAACCACCCCTCTGTGGTATTCTGGAGCCTTGGTAATGAGTTGCAGACTTACTGGCACATTCCTCATGCCGACTGGGGTGTGACTCCCTATCGTATGCAGCGCGAATTGCTGAAGCGCTACGACAACACACGCCTCATCACCGTAGCCATGCACCCCCGTGGCCGTCACATGGACACCGATTCATTGCCCGCTCCCCTTGTACACGAGACCGACATTGCCTCTTACAACTACCGCTACATGTATTTCCCCGGCGACAGCAAGAATTTCCCGCACATGAAATTCTATCAAAGCGAAGCCAACACCAGCAACATGGGTCCCAACTTCTTTGAGATGGATCTCGACAAGGTTATCGGTCTGGCTTACTGGGGACAGATTGACTATTTGGGCGAGAGCGGCGGTTGGCCAGCCAAGGGATGGGCACAGGGTGCATTCGACATTTCCCTCCAACCCAAACCCATTGCCTACTTCCTGAAGAGTTTCTTCAGCGACGAACCTTCGGTACACATCGGTATTGTGGAAAGCGAGGAAGATCGCATGTGGAACGGTGTGCAGACTGGTGTGGCCCGCATGAACGACCACTGGAACCACAAGACTGACGAAGAACTTTCACTCTTCACCTATACCAATGGCGACGAAGTGGAACTGGTCATGAACGGCAAGAGCCTTGGCAAGAAGCAGAACACAGAAGGCCGCGACCGCAACCGCATCCGTTGGAACAAGGTGAAGTATGTTCCCGGCTATCTCGAAGCAATAGCTTATAAGGACGGCAAGGTTGTTGCCCGCCACCGCATTGAGACTACCGGTAAGGTGAAGAAACTCGTTGTTGAGCCCGACAACAGCAATTGGAAGGCCGACGGTATGGACCTCCAGCACCTGCGCGTGTATGCCGTTGACAGCAAGGGACGTCGTGTACCCGATGTGAACAGCCACCTCCGTTTCCGTGTGGAGGGAGATGCCAGCATCGTAGCCGTAGATAACGGCAACATCGTTTCTCACGAACTCCATGCAGTGCCCGAGCGCGACCTCTTCCACGGTTCGGCTCTCGTCATCCTCCGTGCCGGTCAGACTCCCGGTGAGATTACCCTCATTACTGAGTGCGACGACTTCAAGACTGTGAAGACGAAGTTGCAGACGAAGTAATTGCTTAAAGTCAGGCGCGGATTACAATTCATTCGCAAGTAAAACCGCCTATGTTTTAGCACTCTGACGGTCTCTGTCATTCTGAACGTAGTGAAGAATCTGTTAGCACAAGCAAAAGTTGCTATGCTGACGTTTCCAGATTCTTCGTCCTATCGTCCTCAGAATGACAGAGACGGCATAGTGAGCGGATAAACAAACATAAAGAAACACCTCATGAAGAAATTCATTCTTGCAGCCTTTGCAACTCTCTCTCTTATTGCTTGTGACAGCGATGATGAGCGTGTCGTCACCAACGAAGAGATTCCTGCAGACAAGGAAGAGGCAGTGGAATTTACAAGTTTCCAAGTCAATTACACCTTTTCTGCAAGCGATGATTGCAGAGATTTCTACCACTTCCTTATCAGCTATATGGACGTGACCGGTCAACAGCACATTGACACGCTGAAAGATGACAAGTGGCAATACTCTGCTGCACCTATTCCATTAGCTGAAGCTCCTGAGAAGTTTGTATGCATCGTGCGTATGGAGCGCAAAGATGATTTTCCAGAACTGACAAAGTATGCCTATACGCTCAGCTACGAACAGGACATTTCGGTGACTTTTTCCAACGGCGATGGCAGTGAAATCCGCACATTCGATGCTGGGCCGATGACATCATGGTCATGGCAGGCATCCCCGTCGGCTTGGGGAGAGTGGCTTGCATTGCACACCAACGCCACTTTGGTGGATTTTGTCTTGGAGAAATCCGCAATCTCAAGTGCGGAGTAAATGACTCAGGCGCGGATTACACAGATTAAGAGCGTTTCTTTATCCATGTAGTCCGCGCCTGAGTTTTCAATGTTTCTTTTTCTTCTATTTCTCTCCCATCATTTGCTGTAGCTCTTCCAATGTCAGGGTGCCCTTCATCAGGATGAGGTTGAAATCCTCGTTTCCTTCGATGTTCACCAATACATACTCATTGGGTTTGTCCTCATACTGTTTTTGCAGGATGATGGTGTGAGAGTCATCTTCCTTTACCCACATCAGTTCCTCGTAACCTTCTTTGGTAGAGAAAACTTCAGCCTCTTTTTTTAATAAAGGTATTATTTCAGGCTTCTCGCAAGTGATGATTTGGAGGCTTTCCAGTTTGGGCATGACACTTTGCAAATCTATGCCGTCAGCCTTGATACCCATGCCGGACAGCAGTCTGAACATAGCCTTGGAGATGTGTACCGAGGTGACTCCTTCCATTTCTGCCATTTTGTCGAAGTCGAAGGTCTTGGCCTGTATGGCGGTGGGAATACTCAGAAAGAGCGCAATGGCGATGAGGATTATTGAATGTTTCATGATTCTTTATTCGTTTATTTGGTTCAATGTTCTGTTTATTTTCTCTTGCATCCGTTGGGTTGCCAGCTGGGCAGTAGTCATTTGCTCTACTCCCTTGTTCAGGGTATGGGCAAACAGGAGTAACGCCCGTTCGGTTTCGGCGTATGCCCTTTCAGGAGTGAGAGATTCCTCCACAGTTGGTTGTTGCATCATTTTCAACCCGATGCTTCCCGCCAACAACAGACAGGCTGCAGCCCCGACTATCCACCACCGGTGGAGAGACCCACTCCATCTCCCCCTGTGAGGGAGAGTGATTGAATGGCCCTGTCTGTCCTCAGACTCTTGTTTGTCTATCAGCTTGCCCAAGCGTTCTTCCAATCCTTGCGGTACGGGAGGCAGTGTCTGACGCGCTTCGGTCAGTTGGCGGAACATCTGCTGTTCAGCTTCCCATTCTTTGGGCACATTCTCCTCTTGTGCGAAGTATTGCATCAGCAGAGTTTCTTCTTCCCGTGTGGTTGTTCCGTCGAAGAAGCGTCCGAGCAGTTCTTTTATTTTATCCTTGTCCATAGTTCCTTATTCGCTCAAATTGTTCACGTATTTTCTTTCTGGCCCGGCTCAGCATCACCCGTATATTGACGGCAGTGAAGCCCGTAGCCTCTTCAATCTCTTCGTATGAGCATCCCTCCACATCGTGCAGGGTCATCACCGTTCGTTGTCCTTCGGGCAGACGGTTGATGAGGTTTGTCAGTTGGGTAGCTTCTTCCTGACGCTCCAATGCTGTTGCGGCATCTTCGTTGTCGGCCAAAGGAAAGTCCTCGGGCGGTGGGCTGTCTTCTTCGGGCCGCTTCTTCCGGAATGCATCTATGCAAAGGTTCCTGAGCAGACTTGTACTGTAGCTCTCCAGATTGGCCACATGCTCCAACGCGTCTCGCCTTTCCCACAACTTCAGGTAAGTCTCTTGCACCATATCCTCCGCATCCATCGTATTTCCCATCAGGCGGAAAGCCGTCCGGTAAAGTCTGATGTGTAGGGGCAGGCATCTTCGTTTGAATTCTTCGGTATCCATCACTTCTGCTGTGCGGAGTTTAACATGTTGGCTATTTTGTCCAAGTCAAACTTCCCTTTAATCCGCACCATCTTGTCATCGGTGACTATTAACAGTTGTCGCACGGTGTTTCTTCTCGTCTTCCCCCAAATGCTGACATTATCGTCTTCGTCCTTCACCTGCACCAACAGCTCCATGCCCCATGGCTTCAAGTTACGGGCTTTTTGGGCAAATTCCCGTTTCACCTCGGGGGAACACTCCTCCAGGTCCAACACTTTGATGGATTTGACACTTTTTATCACCCGTCCCTCTTCCGATTTGTCCGCGGCAAACGTCTTGGCAAGCCCCATCAGCAGAGGCCCCAGATTCTTGCATTCTGCACCCGGCTTGTCTTCATAGCGGTTGAACAGACCGTTTACCGTCTGTGCCATTCCGTTTGTCGTCATCAGCAGCAACATGGCGGCCAGTATGCATATTATTCTTTTCATATTCTTTCTGATATACAAGTATTTTATTCTGTCGTTGTAAGCGCTTACATAAGGATAGACGTAATTTGTTGCCGGTTTGTTACACGGGACGACAACTTTTTTCTACCTTCTCCTCACATACACCTTGTGGGTTCTGCTTCCTTCGTAGGTGATGCCGCTTTCGGGGTCGTTGCGGAAGGCTTGCAGCTCCAGGGTGGCGGCAGTGCGCGACAGGCCCGTCAGCGACACGTATTGCGCGATGTTCATGGTCGCGTGATTGTCCAGATATTCCAAGGCACGGGCCAGGCGCTCTTCACGGGTATATTTCTGCTTGCGGATGCGTCGGGTAGCACCGCGTGTCAGGGTACAGTTGTAATTCGTGTCGCGGATAAGTTTCTTGTCCGGTCGGAAATAGACGTCCGTCACCTGCAGGCTCTGTGCATTGAGGCTTGGTTTGCCGTCGTCCAACCCGTCCATTTCCTTACCGCGTTTGAGGCCGATACCGGCACGGAAAGTACCCAGTCCGTCAATCGTCACACTGTGTCCCAGTGCCATAGCTACCGCCATCTGGTGCGTGATGTGTTTCAACACACTTTCTACGTGTTTCGTGATGAACGGGTCAGCATTCTCCAACCATTCCAAAAACTGCTCGTGCGTGAAATGCAGATTGCGCTTCATGCGGTAATAGACTTTCTTCTCGCCGGTGCCGTGCAAGTCACTCATTTCTTGCTTGATATACTCTGCCATAATACTACTAAAATTAAAAGTGGATTTGCTTGTGTGCAAAGTTAATAAGACTTGCTGAAAAATCAAAATTGCTTTGTTTAAAACTTTAATCAGCAGTGTTGATTATATGATTAGCAGTGTTGATTATGTGATTAGTACTGCTGATTATGTGATTAGCAGTACTGATTAAACTTTTCACTTCGCTCAGATTAAAAAGAGCAAGGGGCAAACCAGTTTTAGAGTGCGGCAGATTGGATTTCCCTCATAGGTATTATGGGGAATCTCTTCCCTCCCAGTCGTTTTGATGAGGCATTTATTTGGATAAGTCTTCGGCATGTACTATTTTTGCAAACAGAAACAAACTAATATAAACAAAGACAACATATTTGGCATGAAAAACCTATTTTTTACACTTCTTCTGCTCCTTTGTGCAGGAGCTACGGCAAAGGCTCAGAGCAATGCGAACCTGGAGCACGACTTCCTGAATCCGAGTGACGAACATAAGCCCATCATCATCTGGCAATGGATGGATGGTCTGGTGACCCGCGAGGGCATTACGGCCGACCTTGAAGCCTTTAAGGAGGCGGGGCTGGCCGGTGTGCAGAACTTCCAGATTGGCGGTCCTCAACAGATACAGGTGAGTGACACCACGAACGCCATTGGCAGTGAGAAGTGGAAGGAGCTGATGCGTTGGGCCATGGACGAGTGCGAGCGCCTTGGACTGACCTTCGGCACACACAACTGTCCGGGATGGTCATCAAGCGCCTATCCCACGGTGGAACCGCGCTACTCCATGCTACAACTGGTCTATAGCGAAGTGCCTGTGCCAACGGACAAGCGCACGAAAGCGATACACCTGCCCCGTCCCGAAGTGGATACGGTGTGGAATTACTACGAGGATGTGGCCGTGATGGCTGTTCCTGCCGATTCGGTGGCAGAAGAGACGGGCGAAGTGATGGACCTGACAACTTATTATAATAAGGAGACGGAAACACTGCAATTGCCCAAGGGACTGCCGACGGACTATGTGGTGCTTCGCATCGGACAGACCACCATCGGCAAGACCAACGAATCGCAGTCGCCCGAGTCGGGC
>JAFXDG010000020.1 GCA_017521285.1 Bacteroidaceae bacterium
CTATGAATTTGCATCGGTACTGAGTAAGGGACAGGCTCGTATCATCAAGGTTGATGCGGCCTTTAGGGCTCGTGAAGACAGCATAATGCTGGCCAATGACATGAAGGTGGCAGGAGAAAACTCGCCTTCGCTATGGGGACAGATTGCCGTCCTGCGAAGAACAGAGTACAACTTTGAGCATTTCCGCAAAGATAAAGAGGAACTGAAGAAGCTGGTGGAACTCCGCCGCGAGATATTGGAGCATCCTGGCTTGCAGGCCAATCTCGACCGCCTCTATGCCAAGGAACTGGAGCGGCAGACACTGACCTACAGCCTGCCTGACACGGAAGCAACCCATATCCTGCGCCGCATGACGGACAAGTACAGGGGCAAATACCTGCTCATTGACTTTTGGGGAATGGGATGCGGTCCCTGCCGGAGCGCCATTGAGCATTCCAAGGAGTTGCGCAAGGCCTTCAGAGACCATCCCGAGGTGGATTTCCTCTTTATCGCGGCACCGGAGTCAACCGAAGAGGCATACAACAACTACGTGAAGGAGAATCTGGAAGGAGAGGACTGCCACCTCATCACCCGCGACGAGTACAACAAACTGATGGAACTCTTCCAGTTCAACGGCATCCCCCACTACGAGACATTAGACAAGAATGGCAACGTGGTGCGCGAAGGACTGGAGTACCGCCTCTACAATACCGACACGTTTGAATGGAAACTGAAAGAGTTGAAGGAAAAGCTGGAGTAAATGGACGTGAACTCCTCCTTTCAGTACAAAGACTGAAAGAATAGTAATCATACACAAGAAAGAATGCTAATCCTATGCCCGTAGGATTAGCATTCTTTTCTATTTCGATACAAAGGAAAAATTAGGCGCGGATTGCGCGGATGACACGGATTTATGTTTCAGTTTTATACCCGGTAGGCTATAATTTATCCGTGTAATCCGCGTAATCCGCGCCTAAATCCATTTTGACTTTACCCCCATACAACTTCACTCCACCACCCAAGCGGGGCTGTGGGGACGGGTGGAGGCAGGGTCGTAAGTCCACTTCTTCATCACGGGGAGCTGTATGACGTAGGTTTTTCCACCGGGACGGACGGGAAGGGTGTTGCTGATGAGCCACGGGTTGGCCTCTTTGAGCAGACTCATGGGCACACCCTGTTCGCGGGCAAAAGCTCCGAGGTCGGCAATGGTGGACTTCACCTCGTAAGGTTTGGTAGGAAGGGTGGGGTAGAGGTCGGCAGCACGAAGCATGAAGCCGTAGCGACGGGGCGAAGCAAACACCTGCTTGGCAGCGAGGATGCGAAACATGTAGCGCGAGGTCTCGCGGACAAGCCACATATCCATAGAGGTCTCGGCCTTCTGCTTCTCCAACTCGCTGGTGATGCGAGCAAAGCCTGCATTGTAGCTGGCGGCAACGGTGAGCCAATCGCCATACTTGGCATAGCCATCCTTCAGGTATTTGCAAGCGGCACGGGTGGCCTTTTCCACATGATAACGCTCATCGACATGGGCACTGACTTCCAAACCGAACTCTTTGCCCGTGGCGGGCATAAATTGCCACAATCCGGCAGCCTTGGCGGGGGAAAGGGCGCGGATATCGACGCTGCTCTCGATGGCCATCAGATATTTGAGGTCATCGGGCACACCACACTCTTTCAGGATAGGTTCGATAATGGGAAAATAACGGTTGGCCCGCTTAATCATAAGCAGGGTGGTGGTATGGCCGTATGTGAAGGTGATAAGTTCACGATCCATACGCTCGCGAAGGTCGGCCCGACGGAGGTCGATGCGCTTGCCGGCAAAGGTAATTTCCGTGGGCACGTAAGGATTGATGGCTTTGCTGGGCGGCACATTCATTGCACTTTCGTCCGATAAAGAAGAGGTGTCATCGGAGGATGGCGTTTGTTGCGCACAGGCTTGTTGTGAGGCCGCCAGAGAACCTAAAACGATGGCGATAAGGAGTTGCTTCAGTTTCATAGTTTCAAATGGTTTACAGGGGAAATTCCTCTATTCATTTATTTAAATAACAACGAACAGGGGAAAATATTGCCACAAGGGGGCGTATGTTTTCAAGATTGTTCAGGAAGAGAGGCAAGGATTACTCCTTCAACACGTCATCTTCCTTCGTGTAAAGTTCCTCTTCCACCAATGTTTCTACACCAATAGAAACGGAAGATTGCGAAGGGATGGAGATTAGTGTGGCTTCAGAGAAGTAAGCGGCATCGTCATCAACAACCGGATGATTATCCAATTCAGCTACGGAAGATTCATTGGCCATTTCTTGCACGGGTGGCGGGGGAGGAGTTTCGCGCTCTTCCTTGGCCAAAAAGACCTGTTCGGCCAACTCCTTGTCACTACGGATGCGCTTGTAGGCAACTTTAGCCGCGGCCTGATGGCTCTCCTTCTTGCTATAACCCGAGCCTTCGCCACACACGACACCTTCGAGCAACACCTGGCTATCGAAGACTGGGCTGTACGATTCGCTACGCTCGCGATGCTGGCTGACCAGACGGAATTCAAAACGCACTTTCTTCTTCTGACACCACTCGATGAGCTTGCTCTTGTAGTTCATCTCCTTGTTGGCCACCTTGTCGAGGTCGAGCAGGCGATGGAGGATACGCTCGTTGATGAACTTCATGCAACAGGCATAACCACGGTCAAGATAGATGGCACCGATGAGGGCTTCAAAGGCATTGCCACCCATATAGCTATTGTGGCTGGCACTGGAGATGGAGGATTGGATAAGTTTGTCGAGGCCAATCTCTACGGCTACGCGGTTGAGTGTATCGCGTTGCACCACCTTCGAGCGAGTGTTGGTGAGAAATCCTTCGCGTTTACCCTGAAAATGATGATACACCAAGTCGCCTACGACGGCTCCCAAGATGGCGTCGCCCAAAAACTCCAGGCGCTCGTTGTTCACACGCTTGCCATCGGCCGTGCGGGTATGCATCGACTTGTGCATCAGCGCCTGCTTGTAGTAGTGCAAATGACGGGGATAGAAACCAAGGATTCTCTTTAAAGCACAATAAGCCTTCCTATCCTTGCGGAAAGGGAGGCTTATTGGGATAAGGATGTTATCTGTCAGAAACACGGTTTAATCGACGTATTTCTTAAGGATTACACAAGCATTGTGACCACCGAAACCAAAGGTGTTTGACAAAGCCGCATTGACGGTACGCTCCTGTGCCTTGTTGAAGGTATAGTTCATGGCGTAGTCGATGTTTTCGTCATTGTCGCCCTCGGTATGGTTGATGGTGGGAGGGATGATGTCGTTCACCACGGCCAACGTACAAGCAATGGCTTCTACGGCTCCGGCAGCTCCCAACAAGTGTCCGGTCATGGACTTGGTAGAGCTGATATTGAGCTTGTAGGCGTGTTCACCGAACACATCCTTGATAGCCTTACACTCCGACACGTCGCCTACGGGAGTAGATGTACCGTGAACATTGATGTAGTCGATGTCCTCGGGTTTCATCTCAGCATCCTTCAAGGCATTCTGCATCACCAGCTTGGCTCCCAATCCTTCGGGATGAGAAGCGGTCAGGTGGTGAGCATCGGCAGACATTCCGACACCTGCCAACTCTGCATAAATCTTCGCACCACGGGCTTTGGCATGCTCCAACTCTTCCAGGATGAGGCAACCTGCACCTTCGCCCATTACGAATCCATCGCGGCTGGCACTGAATGGTCGGCTGGCCGTCTTCGGGTCATCGTTGCGGGTTGAGAGTGCGTGCATGGCGGTGAAGCCACCCACACCTGCGGGGAAGATAGCAGCCTCGGCACCACCAGTCACGATAGCGGTGGCCTTACCCAAACGGATAAGGTTGAAGGCATCGGCGATGGCATTTGACGAAGAGGCACAAGCTGATGTGGTGGTGTAGTTAGGACCATGGAAGCCGTACATGATAGAGATTTGTCCGGCAGCGATGTCGGCAATCATCTTGGGGATGAAGAAAGGATTGAACTTAGGACCCTGTGTGGCTCCATTGACAGCCCAATTGCAAACTTCTTCCTCGAAAGTATGAATACCACCGATACCTACTCCGAATACTACTCCGATGTCCGTCTTGTCAATTCCCTCAGCATCCAATCCTGCATCAGCAACGGCCTGCTTGGCCACAGACACAGCATATTGGGTGTAGAGGTCCATCTTACGCACCTCCTTGCGGTCGATACCGAAATCGGCAGGGTTGAAACCCTTCACCTCACAAGCGAATTGCGCCTTGAATGCCGAAGCATCAAAATGCGTGATAGGCCCTGCTCCGCTCACACCAGCCACAAGGTTCTCCCACGTTTCATCAACGCTGTTACCCAGTGGTGTCAGCGCACCAAGGCCTGTCACTACCACTCTTTTCAATTCCATATTTTAGTATGAAATCCTCTTCTTATTTGTTAGCTTCGATGTAAGAGATAGCGTCACCTACAGTACCGATCTTCTCAGCCTGATCATCGGGGATAGAAAGACCGAATTCCTTCTCAAACTCCATGATGAGCTCTACTGTATCCAGTGAGTCAGCACCCAGGTCGTTAGTGAAGCTAGCTTCGTTTGTAACTTCTGATTCTTCAACGCCCAACTTATCAACGATAATAGCTTTTACTCTTGCTGCAATTTCAGACATAACTTTAATCTTTTTAGTTAATTAATTGATTTGATTATTTAATTTCTGGGTGCAAAGGAACACATATTCTTTCAATTGACAAAGAAAAAAGTAAAATAAACGCATTTTTTTGCACATAATTCTATCATTTGTGCAAAAAAACAACGCAAAATTGGCCATTTTGGCAATCACTTTGCACTTTTTCGTTCACATCCATCATCAAAAATCCTGCTCCCTACGAAGCGGATAATTGCCACGCAAGGATTCAAATTGCCCAGGTGAACTCTTCAACGCCTGACTATCCCGCCGAGGGTCGTAGTAGGAGAGGGGGGCGGCCGGATTGACTCCCACAGGAGGGGGTGGGGGAGTAATGCCGAAATCCTCGTGAGGCAAACTGAAATGTGCACACAAGGCTTCGAGCGCCATACGGGTGGCATTGGCTTTTCCATCGGCCGAATAGCCGGCAATATGGGGAGTACCCAAATAGGTGCGCTCCAACAAACGGAGATCAATGTCCGGCTCATGCTCCCATACGTCGATGATGGCTTCGCTCACCCGTCCTTCATCCAAGGCGGAAAGCAATGCTTCGCCATCCACCACTTCACCACGGGAAGTGTTTATAATAATAGGTTTGCGCGCGAGCGCATGGAAAAAGTCCTCGCCGGCCATGTGGAAAGTAGGATAATGCCCTTCGCGCACAAGGGGTGTGTGGAAAGTGAGGACATCGGCCTCGCGCATCAGTACCTCCAACGGGAGGAAACCCTGTTCGCCCCGTTCGGCACGGGGAGGGTCACACAAGAGGACGAGCATACCCAACCGGCGACCGACCTCGGCCACAAGGGTGCCGACATGGCCTACACCCACCACACCCAAGGTGGAGTGGCAGAGGGAGAGGCCACGCTCTTGCTGGAGGAGCAGGAGGGAAGTGTGGAGGTATTGCGCCACACTGGAGGCGTTGCATCCCGGACAATTCGTCCATCGGACACCTGCTTCGCGAAGATAGTCAGTGTCCAAATGGTCGAATCCGATGGTGGCGGTGGCAATGAATTGCACACGACTACCCTCGAGCAACGGACGGTTGCATCGGGTGCGGGTGCGGACAATCAGGGCATCCGCATCGCGCACATCGGCAGAGGTGATGGCACTTCCGGGCAAATACACCACTTCATCGGCCACCCGTCCGATGGCTTCGCGGATATAGGGAATCTTATCATCTACAATGACTTTCATCTGCTTCTACTCTTAATAAACCTTAACCATGGGGAAAGGCATGTTCAGCCCTGAGTTGAGGTAGGCTTAACCCTGGGTTAAGGTCGGCACACCTCTAATACCCTCTTCACCACCATTTCGGGAGTGATGCGGGTGAGACAACGATAATCGCCATGCAGACAGGGCTTGTTGCCAAACACTGAACAGGGACGACATGCGAGGTCATCCAATTGCACGACATTTTCCGCGCGTTGGCCATAGCCCATGAAACCACAATAGGGATGAGTGGCTCCCCAAATGGAAACCACAGGTGTGTGGACGAGCGAAGCCAGGTGCATGTTGGCCGAATCCATCGACACCATAACGTCGAGGTGGCTCATCAGTATCAGCTCGCGCTCCATACGAAGCCCTTCGGGAAGGAAGGCATGAGGATATTTGCCGGCCCATTGGCGAAGGACGGAGACCTCCTTGTCACCAGCACCGAAGAGGAACATCTGCACACCCGCCTCATCCAATCGGGCCACCACCTGCTCCATCAGCTCCAAGGGATAAATCTTTCCCCGATGAGCAGCAAAGGGGGCTATTCCCACCCACTTTTTTTCTTCCCCACGGGGTGGTAAAAACTCCCTGACGCGAGAAAAATCTCCGCGACCCTTTTCTCCATAGATGCTGGTGAAATCAATTTGTCCAATGGGCAATCCCAAAGAGGCAAACACATCGCGATAATGGTCGAACGAAGTAGGAAGTTGCTTCATCACCTTGCCCTCGGCCTTTGTCAAGAGGCGTTTCTCGCTTTTACCTTTGTCTATACAAGCTACGCGCTGGCCACACAAACGGGCACACGTGCGGAGTATCTTGGTGCGCAACACATCGTGAAGATCGGCCACGGCATCGAAGTGAAGCTCCTTGCGCAATTCGCGATAGAGGCGTACCATACCCCACGGGCCTTTGTAGCGCTCGGCCTTCAAATCGACTCCGCGAAAAGCCACATTGTCAGGCATCTGCAAGAATAGCGGACGCATACTTTCGCGACTGAGCACGGTGAAACGATGCTGAGGATAGCACCGGGCCACCGTCCAAAGGACAGGCACCGTCATGGCCACATCGCCAAAGGCTGAAAAACGGGAGACGAGGATGTGCATAGTATTCAAAGAGGTTTTTAGTAGTTCAGGAGTCCGGAAGTTCAGGAGTTCAGACAAATGCATTCGCCAATATGCAAATGAAACCATTGTCTGAACTCCTGTAACTCCTGAACTCCTGAACTACTTGAAAAAAATATTACTTATTTCCGTAAAGCACGGGATTCAGTGCCGGGTCGTTGTACATCTTCATCTGCTTATATACCTTCATGTATTTGCGTCCGGCTTCGATGTCGGCAATCAGTTGGTCAATGGCAGACGAGAGGTCGCGTTGTTGTTCGAGCAAGACGTCCAACTTGGCTTGGCAAGCGGTGCGGTGGGCATCGTCCACATCGGTGCGCTCGGTCTCCTGACGCATGTGGTAAATCTTCAGCGACAAGATAGAGAGTCGGTCGATGGCCCATGCCGGGCTTTCGGTATTGATGGTGGCATCGGCCAAGGGAGCCACGTCCTTATACTTGTCCAAGAAATAGCTGTCGATAAGCTCCACCAAATCAGTACGATCCTGATTGCTCTTGTCGATGCGGCGCTTCAACACCAGGGCAGCAGCAGGGTCAATCTCCGGATCGCGGATAATGTCCTCGAAGTGCCACTGAACAGTATCAATCCAATTCTTCAGATAGAGATAATACTCGATGCTTCTTACCTCGTAAGGATTGTTGATAGGAGTGTCCACGTTGTCATGAACGTGATAGTCGGCAATAGCCTGCTCAAAAATGGGCCAGCTTAATTCTGTAAATGTCATGTTTATTGCAATATTCTAACAAAAAGCTTTTATTTGCCGCAAATATAGGCAAACTTTTCAGATATAGCAAGGATTCAGGCAAAAAGTACACCATATAAAGCACCCTTTTTCCCTTTACGCGTTAAATATCCCTAACGAAACCCCATAAATAGGGGAATAATTTGTTATTTTGCACCAAATTTAGGTGTATTGTGCCCATATCCCAATGAACAGTAAACATCATTCATTTTTTGACATGCAATTCGTCACGTCCTGTATCAGCACAACAATGGTATTGTTGCTGCTCGGTATGGTGGTGTTCTTTGTCATGTCGGCAAACAGCTTGTCGGTATATGTCAGGGAGAACATCAGTTTCTCGGCCTTGCTGAGCGACGACATGAAGGAGACCGACATCCTGAAATTCCAAAAGACATTGGACGCACAACCCTATGTGAAATCAACGACTTACATTTCTAAAGAACAGGCTTTGCGCGAAGAGACGGAAGCCATGGGCACCGACCCGCAAGAGTTCATCGGCTACAATCCTTTCACGGCTTCCATCGAAATCAACCTGAACTCGGCATACGCCAATGCCGACAGTTTGGCTTGGGTAGAGAAGGACATCCTGAAACGAGGGAAGGTGATGGAAATCGTCTATCCCGAGGCCCTGATTGACACGGTGAACCGAAACGTGCAGAAAATCAGCATCGTACTACTCGGACTGGCAGCCCTATTGACGGTTATTTCCTTCTCGCTCATCAACAATACCATCCGCCTGACCATCTATGCCAAACGTTTCCTGATTCACACCATGAAACTGGTTGGAGCCGACTGGAGCTTCATCCGTCGTCCGTTTCTGGTACGCAATCTGTGGGTAGGCATCGTATCGGGTTTGTTGGCCAACGGATTGCTGATGACAGGCGGATATTGGTTAGTGGGATACGAACCACAACTGATCCACCTCATCAACACGGACATGATGCTCATCGTCATGGCCTCCGTCATGGTGTTCGGCATCTGCATTGCCGTGACGTGTGCCTACTTCAGCATCAACCGCTACTTGCGGATGAAGACGGACACATTGTACAGATAAAGAAACTATTATTGAACTATAAATACTATAGCCACCATTTAAAAAAACAAATAGACAAAAATATGGACAAAAAGACATTAGCCTTTGGCAAAAAGAACTACATCCTGCTGGGTATCGGCATGGCTGTTATCATCTTGGGATTTATCCTCATGAGCGGACCTGGCTCTACTGAAACTCACTTCGAACCGGACATTTTCAGTGTGCGCCGCATCAAGGTGGCTCCTGCCATATGCTTCTTCGGATTCATCTTCATGATTTACGGCATCTTGTGCAAGCCCAATAGTAAAAAAGACGAAGTGAAAGAATAAGCAGAAAGGAACTGACAGATAAATGGATACATTACAAACGGTCATCATTGCCATCGTGGAGGGACTCACCGAGTTCCTGCCCGTATCTTCTACCGGCCACATGATTATCGCCCAAAACCTGTTGGGTGTGGAAAGCACTCCGTTCGTGAAGGCCTTCACGTTCATCATCCAGTTCGGTGCCATCCTTTCGGTCGTATGCCTCTACTGGAAGCGCTTCTTCCAACTGAACCACACACCGGCTCCCGAAGGCGCTTCGGCCTTCAAGAAACTGTTGCACAAGTACGACTTCTACTGGAAGCTGTTCATCGCCTTCCTGCCCGCCGCGGTCTTCGGTTTGCTCTTCAGCGACGCCATCGACGCCATGCTCGAACGGGTAGAGGTGGTAGCCGTCACACTGGTGTTGGGTGGTGTGTTCATGCTCTTCTGCGACCGTATTTTCAACAAGGGAAGCGAAGAGACACCGTTCACCGAGAAGCGTGCCCTGATGGTAGGTCTTTTCCAGTGCATCTCCATGATACCCGGTGTGTCGCGCTCAATGGCCACCATCGTCGGAGGTATGGCCCAACGCATGACACGCAAGGCTGCTGCCGAATTTTCGTTCTTCCTGGCCGTGCCTACCATGTTGGGTGCCACCGTCTACAAGGTGTACAAGCTTATCAAGGAAGGCGGTGTGGAGATTATCACCGACAATCTCACCACCCTCATCGTGGGCAATGTCGTAGCCTTCATCGTGGCCCTGCTGGCCATCAAATTCTTCATCAGTTTTGTCACCAAGTATGGCTTCAAGGCTTTCGGATGGTACCGCATCATCGTGGGAGCACTCATCTTGGTGTTGTTAATGACCGGTCATAGTTTAGAGATTATCTGATGAATTTCATAGAAGGAGAAGTACTCTGTTTCAACAAACCCCTGCGCCTCACCTCGTTTGCCGTGGTGGGCAAGGCACGTTATCACCTCTGTCGCAAGTTGGGCATCAAGAAGATGAAGGTGGGTCATGCAGGCACACTCGACCCCTTGGCCACCGGTGTGATGATTGTCTGCACCGGCCGTGCCACCAAGCGCATCGAGGAGTTTCAATATCACACCAAAGAGTATGTGGCCACACTCAAATTGGGCGCAACCACTCCATCGTTCGACTTGGAGAAAGAGATTGATGCCACCTATCCCACCGAACACATCACACGTCCCTTGGTGGAAGAGGTGCTGACACGCTTCGTCGGCACCATCGAACAGGTGCCACCAGCCTTCTCGGCTTGCAAGGTCGATGGCAAACGTGCCTACGACCTGGCGCGTAAAGGGGAAGAGGTGGAGCTGAAGGCCAAGACACTCGTCATCGACGAAATAGAACTGTTGGAGTGCGACCTCGCGGACATGGTGCTGAAGATACGCGTCGTGTGTAGCAAGGGTACCTACATCCGCGCCCTTGCACGCGACATCGGACAAGCCCTTCATAGCGGCGCCCACCTCATTGGCCTTTGTCGCACCCGTGTGGGCGACATCCGGTTGGAAGATTGCCTCGACCTCGAAACCTTCCCCCAATGGTTGGACGAGCAGGAGATAGAGAAGACAGAATAAGGAGTTGCAAAAGTTCAAGAGTTACAGAAGTTCAGACAATAGTGCTGCTTGCATGAGGATTTGACTATTGTCTGAACTCCTGAGTGAAGCGAAAACTACTGAACTTCTGAACTCCTCAAAACGAAATTTAAACATAAATAATATATAAAGGTATGAAACTATCACAATTCAAGTTCAAGCTTCCTGAGGAGCAGATTGCCCTTCACCCCACCACACACCGCGACGAGTCGCGCCTGATGGTAGTACACAAGAAGAGCGGCCTGATAGAGCACCGCATGTTCAAGGACATCTTGGAGTATTTCGATGAAAAAGACGTGTTCGTCTTCAACGATACCAAAGTGTTTCCCGCCCGCCTCTATGGCAACAAGGAGAAGACCGGCGCCCGCATCGAAGTGTTCCTCTTGCGTGAGTTGAACGAAGAATTCCGTCTGTGGGATGTATTGGTTGACCCTGCCCGCAAAATCCGTATAGGCAACAAGCTCTACTTTGGCGAAGACGACTCTATGGTAGCCGAAGTGATTGACAACACCACTTCACGCGGACGTACCCTGCGCTTCCTCTACGACGGGCCACACGACGAGTTCAAGCGTGCCCTTTACGCCTTGGGTGAAACTCCCCTGCCTAAGGAGATTGTAAACCGCCCCGTGGAAGAAGAGGATGTGGAGCGTTTCCAGACACTCTTTGCCCGCCACGAAGGAGCCGTCACCGCCCCCACGGCTGGGCTCCACTTCAGTCGCGAATTGCTCAAGCGTATGGAAATCAGAGGCGTTGACCGTGCTTTCATCACCCTGCACGCCGGCCTTGGAAACTTCCGCGACATCGACGTGGAAGACCTCACCAAGCACAAGACCGATAGCGAACAGATGTTTGTCGAGCGCGAAGCATGTGACATCGTAAATGCCGCCAAGGAAGGCGAACACGAAGTATGTGCCATCGGTACAACCGTGATGCGTGCCTTGGAGACAGCCGCCGGCACCGATGGCAACCTGAAGGAATTTGAAGGATGGACAAACAAGTTCATCTTCCCGCCATACGATTTCAGTGTAGCCACCAGCATGGTGTCAAACTTCCACATGCCGCTCTCCACCCTGTTGATGATGGTGGCCGCTTTCGGTGGCTACGAACTCATCATGAGCGCCTACAAGACCGCCGTCAAAGAGGGCTACCGCTTCGGCACCTACGGCGATGCCATGCTGATTATCAACAGAGAATAAGAAAATGACACATCTCGTTTACCTCTCTTTGGGCACCAATTTGGGAAACAAAGAAGAGAATCTCCGCACAGCGATGACACTCATTGAAGAGCAGGTTGGGACAATCACGTCCCAATCTGCTCTTTATGCTTCTACCCCTTGGGGATTCAACTCTGAAAATACGTTTCTCAACAATGCCATATCCGTGGAGACAAGCCTCACTCCCGAAGAATTGCTCAGCACCACCCAACGCATCGAACACACCTTAGGACGCACCCACAAGAGCGTGGACGGACAATACAGTGACCGCCTTATCGACATCGACATACTCCTTTACGACGATGTGGTCATGCACACTCCCTCCCTCACCCTGCCACACCCTCTGATGCACCGTCGCCTGTTTGTACTCGAACCTCTGAGCGAAATAGCCCCCACCATGATACACCCCTTGTTGCAAAAGGAGATTACCACTCTGTGCAACGAACTGAAAGCCGAAGGCACATGTTGAAAACCCTGTTCACAACACTGCTGTTCTTGTTGGCCACCGCCCTTCCGCTGGTGGCACAAGAGGAGTGGCAAAACATCTATGAGGAGTGGCTCGAAGAAACTGATGAAGAGACGACCGCCACCCAACAGGAACTTCTTTTCGACGAGCTGAGCCACTTGCATGCCAATCCACTGAATATCAACACCGCCACCGCCGACGAGCTGAGCCGTCTGCCCTTTCTGAATCCCTCGCACATACGGGCCATACAGCGCTATATCCAACGCAACGGTGTCCTGTTGTCCACAGGCGAACTGTTGCTCATCGACAGCATCGACTACCACACCCGCCGCCTCTTGCGCCACTTTGTCCACACCGCTCCCCTTCCTGCTAAAGAGGCTGACAACAAACGGCTTACCTGGAAAAACCTGCAGCACTACGGCAAGCATGAAGCCATCACCCGATTCAACATCCCCCTCTACCAAAAAGCCGGATACCGCCACTACCCCGAAGAGGTATTGGCCCAATACCCCAACCGCCGTTATTTGGGCGAACCTTTCTACCACAACGTGCGCTACCACTATCGCTTTGCCGACAAACTATCGGCTGGCCTGGTGGTGGAAAAAGATGCCGGCGAAGCCCTCTTCAAAGGTGGCTTCAATGGCTACGACTACATCAGCTTCCACTTGATGCTCACCAATATAGGGCGGTTGAAGACGCTCGTCGTAGGCGACTACCGCCTCCACTTCGGACAAGGCCTTGTGCTCAACACCAGCTTCAACTTGGGAAAGACGGCCAGCCTCAACTCCATCGGATGGGGTGCACGGGGCATCAAGCGCCACCTCTCCACCAGCGAACAGACGGCTTTTCGGGGAGCCGCCGCCACCCTCAACCTATGGGGTGGAGTAGAGGCTACCGCCTTCGTATCGCACCAGGCGGAAGATGCCAACCTCGACAAGAACCTGTTAATAACTTCGTTGAAAACTGACGGTCTCCACCGCACTCCACTCGAATACAGCAAGCGCGGAAACATCCGTAACACCCTGTATGGTGGCAATTTGACTATCCACCACCGGGGTTTTCACGGTGGATTAACAGCTGTTCATAACTTTTTCAACCACCCCCTCCATCCCGGTGAACAACTCTACAAGCGGTACTATCCACGCGGACGCCGGTTCACCACCGTCGGCATCGACTATATGTACCTGCACCACCGCCTTCAGGTGGCCGGAGAGACGGCCATCGACCAAGGCGGTGCACTGGCCACCATCAACAAAGCACAACTGCGCTTGGGCGACCGGCAGACCCTCACCCTCGTGCAACGCTACTATGCCCACCACTACACCGCCCTGTATGCCCGCTCGTTCAGCGAAAACAGCAGTGTGCGCAACGAAAGTGGCATCTACGTGGGATTCGACACACCCCTTTCCTCACATTGGCAACTGTCCACCTACATCGACTTCTGCCACTTCCCCTGGCTGAAATATCTGGTCAGCAACGCGTCATACGCCGGCGAAGGCATGGTGCGCCTCGTCCATACCGCCAACAACCGCCATCGCACCACCTTGCGCTACAGGCTGAAGCTGAAGGAACGGGACAACACCCGACTGACACCGCGCCAACCGACCCTCCGCACCCAGCACCGTCTGCTACTCCAACACGACTATACCCCTGCCAACCACCTGAAACTGAGCACCCTCTTCAATGCCACCCGCCTGCAATTTGCCGGAGACACCCACCACGGCTTCATGCTCACCCAGCGCCTCACGTGGCAACCGGCCGTCCACCCGTTGGCCGTGCACGCCAACCTCTCCTATTTCCACACCGACAACTACGACACCCGCATCAGCACCTACGAGCGCGGCCTGCTTCACACCTTCTCCTTCCCCTCGTACTATGGTCACGGCCTCCATGCCTCAGCCACCTGCCAGTGGGAAATCAGTGCACAATTCACCGCACTCTTCCACCTGTCACACACCCACTACTACGACCGCACCAC
This sequence comes from Bacteroidaceae bacterium, assembly GCA_017521285.1. GTDB lineage: Bacteria > Bacteroidota > Bacteroidia > Bacteroidales > Bacteroidaceae > Phocaeicola_A. The sequence continues at coordinate 14,321 of JAFXDG010000020.1, forward strand.
CATCGGCACCGGCACCGAACTCATCGGCCAACCCCATCGCGAAGACATCGGCTTACAGCTCCGGTGGAGGATGTGATTCAGTGACGAGCTACAAGCTACGAGTGACAGATTGAACCTTAAACCCCAAAATCCTCCCTTAAAAGGCTCATTTATACAAAATTTATTAGTACCTTTGCTACAACATAATCTTTTAAATCTTAAAATCATGTGTAAAATTAGTAATTTTTTGAGATGTCTTGCAGCAGCTTTCGCAGGACTGTTAGTGATTTCAAGTTGTCAACCTGAAAGCAAAGGTTTTCCCACCAACAAGAAGGAAATTATGGACGCATTCGTAGCCGGTACACTCGACGAATCCTATGTGCCAGCCGCATTTTTCATCCATTTCCCCGGACGCGACTCAAAGGTGGGTGAAGGGGCCGTACGCAGCCACCTCAACTACCTGTTGCAAACGAATGCCGACATACTGAAAGTGCAGTTCGAACAACGGGTGTCGAAAATAAAAGGACTTGACAAGCAGGAGACTTGGGACAGCATCAAGGCCATCCCCACAGATTTCTATCGCCCCACATTCGAGGTCATAAAGAAGCTGAATGAATACGTCGGAAAAGACGTGTATATCCTGCCCACCGTATATTCACCCTATCAGGTGGCCCGCCAATCGTTGGGCGACGACAACATTGCCAAGGCCGCGGTAGAACGTCCGGCAGACCTGAAACGCGTGTTGGGCTACTACGCCACAGCACTGGAGTGGTTCGTCAACGCCTGCAAGGAGATTGGCATCGAGGGCTTCTACATGACCACCCAAGGCGGTGAGATGAAGTACTACTACATCCCCGGATTCTTTGAAGAGCAAATCAAGCCCTTCGACCTCCAGATTATGAACCTCTGCCAGAAGGATTCCAAACTGACCATCCTGCACATCTGCGACTGGGAAGGCACCTACGACGATTTGACCCGCTATGTGGACTATCCGGGCGACATTGTAAACACTCCGCTAGTGCTCAACGGCACTCCCTTCACCGTTACAGATGGCGAAAAGCTCTTCAAACGCCCCATTTTGGGTGGACTTGACCGCCACAAGGAGATCATCTCAGGCACTACAGAGGATGTTGAGAACGTGGTGAAAAAAGCCATTGCCGACGCTCCTAAGGGCCGCATCATGATTGGTGCAGAATGTACCGTATCATCAGCTCCCATCGAAAACATCCATGCTGCCGTAAACGCTGCCCATCACGCAGGCGCGGAGAAATAAGGGTGCCCCCTCAATCCCCCCAAGGGGGGAAGGCAACCATTCCATTTTTAGGCACTTTAGACAGAAGAACAAAAGGACAGAAAAGGATAAACTTATGTTCTTATGTTCTTCTGTCAAGAATTTTATTTTCCCCTTGTCAAGAAATCGAAAAAACCATCCTCTTCCTTACCTTACCTCAGAGGCAAACCAATTTTAGCTCTGAGGTAAAATCCGTTTATCTGTTCACTGATAATCAATAACTTATCCACCTTCCAAAATTCTCGCCTATTTTTGTCCGAAAGAAAAGTCGCGCCCATATACACGATTCTCGCGCGGTCAGTTTTGCACATTTATGCAGCGGGATTGTATAATTATACATTTCACCCGTTTGCAGTCACATTTCCCCCTGTCCGTGTGCACAACCTCTATTGTCCGTCAGCACAACCTATAGCAGAGTGTCTGAAGAAACTCCGCCGACCGTGTGCACACGGCTGGCAGCACGTGTGCACACACCCTTCCCATCTTCTGTCTTCCGGCCTTCGGACATTGCATATATATACAAAAAAGCACCTCTCACAGAGCCTCCTCCTTGGATGAAATAGAGGGGAAATAGGAATGCGGGATTTATTACTGTGGAGTGTAAAGAAGAATTTGCAAACGGTTTGCAAAATTTTCGTGCAAAATGTGCAATTTTTTGATAGATTCCGCACGATTCATGGCATTTGTAACAGCCAACAAGAAGAAATAGTTGTGGTTATTTTGTGCTTTTGAAATAAAATCATTATCTTTGCAACAAATAATATTTTGTTTGTTATTGCATATACAAACTTATCATGAATAATATATTAGCAATTAATATCGACAATCCAAACGATGTGGCAATACAGATTGCTTCAAGAGTCAGGACTCGTCGTCTGGAATTAAATCTGACACAGGAGGGATTAGCATCAAGAGCAGGCATTAAGTTTGCCACCTACCGCCGTTTTGAGCAGACTGGCGAGATATCGTTGCGCGGACTACTTCAAATTGGTTTTGCACTAAACTGCCTTGATGAGTTTAATGCGCTTTTTGCTCAAAAGCAGTATCAGTCACTTGATGATGTACTGAACGAACAGAGTGTTAATCGTAAACGAGGCAAGAAAAATGAATAGCATTAAACAGATTGAAGTCATTTATGCTGACCGCATTGTAGGTCGCTTGGCGCTGACCAAGGAGGGCTTGTGTGCTTTTGAATATTCCGCAGAATGGTTAGCATCCGGTTTTTCGATTTCTCCATTTGAATTACCATTACGGAGTGGCGTCTTCATTGCCAAACCACGACCTTTTGATGGCGGATTTGGAGTATTTGATGATTGTCTGCCAGATGGTTGGGGTCTGCTTATCCTCGATAGATATTTGCAGCAGCAAGGCATAAATCCTCGCAATCTGACCCTTCTTGACCGCCTCGCATTGGTAGGCTCTACGGGACGAGGTGCATTGGAATTCAGGCCAGACAAAAGTGTTGTTACAAGACAGGAGTATGCTGATTTCGAGAAACTAGCGTTAGAGGCCGAACATATTCTTGATAGTGATGATTATACAGGTGAGGGCATCGAGGAGTTTCAACATCGAGGCGGCTCACCCGGTGGTGCCCGCCCAAAGATTTTCACTCGCTACGAGGGTAAGGAGTGGCTGGTTAAGTTCCGTGCGAAACAAGATCCTAAGCGCATAGGCCGTGATGAGTATAACTATTCATTACTCGCCAAAGAGTGTGGTATCGGGATGCCCGAAACACGACTCTTTGAGGATAAGTATTTCGGCGTAGAGCGATTTGACCGCACGCCAAGTGGCAAACTACATGTTGTGAGTATTGCCGGTCTTGTTGGAGCTGACTATCGCATGCCAAGTATCGACTACTTGCATATCTTTCAGGTGTGTGCAGCACTTACGCATAGTATAGCGGAATTATGGAAGCTATATCGCTTGATGGTATTCAATTACTTGATAGAGAACAAAGATGACCACGCCAAGAACTTCGCATTCATCTATCGGGACAGTGAATGGCACTTCTCTCCTGCATATGACCTCTTGCCAAGTGATGGTATGAATGGTTATCATACTACCTCTATCAATGACAGCATTGAGCCAACGAAAGATGATTTGCTTGCCGTTGCAGTAAAAGCTGGATTGAATAAAAAAGAGGCGGAGGAAATATTCACATCAATGAAGTCGAGCGTAAAAAAGTAAATAGAGATGAAGATGAATCCTTGTCCCCCGAGAATAATTTTCAAAAATATTGTCCAATATTTTCTCGGTTTACATGTAATGTAGTTACTCACAACGTATTCACATCCCACTTTTAAGGGCATTCAGAGGTGATTTTGGGAAAATTACCGTAACTTTGCAGAAAATAAAATTATGAAATCGTTATTTTCAATATTGACAATATTATTCCTAACAGCATGCAATTGTTCAAACTCGACAGACAAACTGCTTGCTGAAGTATGGCATAAGGACCAACATGTTCGTCATCAGATGCAGGAACTTACTAAAGCTGTTAGCATTGACAGGAAGACAGAACTCATAGATTCTCTGATAATACTTTCTGAAAGTGTAGAGCGCATAGATAAAGAAAACATAGCGGTAATAGATAGCTTATTACAACAAGGGCTTCCTAAAGGTTTATCTGAAGAATCTTATAAAACCATTTGGATTGTTATAGACCACGCCTCTTTAGAAAAACAAGAACAATACCTCTCTATTATTAAAAAAATGTCTTCAGAAGGTTTAATTGATGTTGATAACTATGCCATTCTATTTGACCGCATAGCCATGAAACAGAATCGCCCTCAACGTTATGGAAGTCAATCTGTACAGTTTGGCTCACCTGATAATATGCATCTCTATATATGGCCTGTTGAAAATGCCCAGTCACTCGATTCTTTACGAGCAACTGTAGGAATGGGACCTATATTGAAATATCTGGAACAATTAACTGAATACTCTGGAATAGAAGCTCAATATGAGCCACTAATGACTATTGAAGAGATTAACAAGATTAGATCAAGATATGAAGAAGAGTTTTAAATATATTTTGTTTTCAGTATTAGGTATAGTTGTTTTCTTAGGTTTAACCGTTTTATTGTCAAGAACTATATTTAAAGATAAATTGATTGAATATGCAATCAAACTTAATCAGAGTGAACAGAAAATGATTCAATCGTATTATGTATCAGAAATACCTGTTGAAGCAGAATACTTTGCCGAGGATTTCAAAAGTATACACGATATAGTTTCAGGAAAATGCCAGTTATGTGGACACAAAGGATACGACATGGATTCCCTTTACTATTCATTTGCCAATCGAATAGCAAATGAATCTATGACAAAAGCCGATTATGGATTACTGCTTCGTGAATATTTTGCAGCATTAAATATTGGTCATGCAGGAGTAATGCTCACACTTCATTCTGCAGAATATTATCCGACAATTGTAGAAAATAGATTGTTTATAGACAAACCTAACGACCATTTTACGAATAATGGATTCTCCGACAAAGATGAGATAATCGCAATAAACAACACTCCTATCAACCAATATTTAGAAAGCAGAGAGAAGTATACATCTGCATCTACTGAGACATATAAGACTCACTTGACTCAATGTAGAATTTTTACATCATTTACCGATAGTCTTATCTATTGTGATGTCCGTAGAAATGGAGATACACTAAAACTCAAATTGCCTCTAACAAGTTCTATATTAAACAATATTCCTAAAGCTTATTACAAAATCTTACGTGACAGTATTGGATATATCTGTATTGAATCAATGATGGATAATGTTGTAAAGGATTTCAAACAAGCATATAATCAAGTTTGTAATCTTCCATATTTAATCGTAGATGTTCGAGGAAATGGTGGAGGTAATAGTAATAATGGTCGATTGATTGCAGAATATCTACTAAAAGAACCACAGGAACATTGTGTTGGCGGTAATATTACACCTCAGCCAGACGCTTATAAAGGTAAGGTATATTTATTAACAAGTAATCACACTTTCTCAGCAGCTGAGAGCTTTACGATAGATCTGAAAGAGAGTGGTTATGTCACATTAGTCGGCGAAAAGACTGCTGGCGATACAGGATGTGCCCCTAAGAATTTCACCTCAAAATATGGCATATGGTTCAGAATTCCTACTCGTGAGCCACACTTCTCTCCTAAAGGTCTCCCAATGGAAGGTGAAAATATAGAACCGCACCATGAGGTCAAGCAAACGCTTACAGACTTCTTTGACGAAAAGGATACCGCCATAGAATTTATATTGAATAAATTGGTTTAGTATTGTAACAATGATGACCAAATTAACAGTTTAAACGAGAATAGCAAATTTCCCAAAATCTATTTCCATAAATAACGCTTTTTCTTTGTTTCTACTTCTATAAATAACGAAATAGAGCGATTTCTATTTCCATATTTGTACCAGCCCCCTAAAAAGCAGGTATTCCTTGACCTGAACTCTTACCTCCCCTTTACCTGAAGTAAGGATTCGGGTAAAGGGAAGGATTTTTTTGTTTTTGCTCGTCTGTTGCCCTTACCTTTGCACCAGTCATTCCGACAGGCTCGGAAGCGACGGTGCAAAAGGGTGAAGAAAGTGACACACTAAGCATACAGTGCGAAACACTCGCGACACACTACGAAACACTCGTGATAGGGAACGAAACTCGTGTGAAACAATTGACATACCTTTGCACCAGCAAA
>JAFXDG010000021.1 GCA_017521285.1 Bacteroidaceae bacterium
ATTGTTATTTTCTGACGGTCTCTTGTCATTCTGAGCGTAGCGAAGAATCTGATAACGTGTGCTTTATATTTCTGCTGACATCTACAGATTCTTCACTTCGTTCAGAATGACAGAGACCGTCGGTATTTTGACACACCCCCAATGGCGATGGCAGATGGCTTTGAACCTGGAACCTGAAACCTTGAACTTTGAACTTGAAACCTTGAACCTTCCCCTCACACCACCTTATACACCCCACCGGCAAGGGCACGCACTACGCCCTTCATCTCCAGTTCGAAAAGGAGGGCACTGGCCCGGTTGATGGGGATGTCGGCCTCAACGACAAGGGCATTGATTTGCAGTCCGTCGCGATGAGGGCGCAGGGCGGTAATCAGCGCCTCCTCTTCGGGCGACAAATCAAGGAAAAGCTGGCGCTGGATGGCTTGCGGAGCCTGACGGTTGGCGGGAGTGAGGTCCCACGACATGGCCTTCACGAAATCTTCGGCCGAAAGGATGAGCGATGCCCGATTGTCGCGCACCAGGGCATTGCACCCTTGCGAATAGGGGTCGCCTACCCGACCGGGAAAAGCAAAGCAGTCGCGATGGTAGTCGGTGGCCAACCCGGCCGTGATGAGTGCCCCTCCCTTAGCGGCACTTTCTACGACGATGGTTGCATCGGCCATGCCTGCCACGATGCGGTTGCGCTGTACAAAGTTCTGGCGGTCGGGGGTGGTCTCGCTCATGTACTCGGTCAGCAGTCCGCCATGCTCCAACATCTCGACGGCCGTACTGCGGTGTACAGGCGGATAGATGCGGTCGAGCCCATGGGCCAGGACACCGACGGTGGGCAACTGATGGTCAAGGGCGGCACGGTGGGCAGCGATGTCGATGCCGTATGCCAACCCGCTGACGATGAGCACTTCGGGACAAAGGGCCTTCAGGTCGCGGACGAAGTCGTTGCAGAGCTGACGGCCATAGTCGGTGGCTTTGCGGGTGCCCACCAGGCTGACAATGCGCAAGGCATTCAGATTGGTATTCCCCTTGAAGAAGAGCACCAACGGAGCATCGGGACACTCGCGCAAGCGGGAGGGATAGCGTCGGTCGCCGATGCAGATGACATCGATACCGCTCTTTTGCGCAAACTGCCATTCGCGCTCGGCACGGCGGAACGCCTCGGGACAATCGAGCTGCTTCAACAGCCGCCGCTGGGCCGGTTGGGTGTAGTGTACCAGTTCGCCGCGTCGGGCAAACACATCGGTGGCATTGCCAAAGACATCGTACAACAGGCGGGCGCTGATAAGGCCCACACCGGGAATCTGTTGCAGGGCCAGGCAATGAAGGATTTCTTTAGGTTCAATGGCGTTATTCATGGAAAGTGAGTTTTTGGTCCAGTTCGTCGCATGTACCGAGTCGCCCGTTCACCAGACAGACGGTCTCCACCACGGCCTTCATGGCACATTTCATGTCGGGCAGGCGGAAGATGTCCTGGTAGAAGACATACTTGATGCCTTCGCGCTTGAGGTAGAGCTTGGACACAAACTCGTCGCCGCTGGTGAGGGGTGTCTTGAACGACATGGTGAGGCGGGCCACCACGGCATCGATACCGTCGGCATGCATCTGTGCGAAACTGATGCCGCACGAGGTGAGATATTCGTGGCGGGTGTGCTCGATATAGTGTTGGTAGTTGGCATTGTTGACAATGCCTTGCAGGTCGCATTCGTAGTCGCGCACCTTCATTTTCAGTTCAAATGTATAGTTCATAATTATTTATAGTGGAGTTACAGGAGTTACAGGAGTTCAGGAGTTCAGGAGTTCAGACAATACTTCTGCTTGCATCGAGGCCAAACTATTGTCTGAACTCCTGAACTTCTGTAACTCCTGAACTCCTTGTTTCATTTATTCCTTCCTTTTCAAGTATTCATACCCGAAGCGGCAATGGAGGCATTTCTTCATGTCGCAATATTCACGTTTCAGTTGGATGAGCGCCTGGGAATCGGCAGCAGTACCGACCTCCAGGCCACACTCGCGCCAGATGCGGATGATGCGGTTCTCCTCGGCCTTCAGGTTTTCCAGGAAACCGACAGCCCGCTGGCACAAAGCCTCATCGCCCCGATGTTGTCCGTAGGCATAGAGGAAAGGGCTGACGGTGTTGATAACCAACAATTGCTTGGTGGCGCGACTCAACTGCCTGACACGCCGGGCGGAAGGATTCCCAAAGGTGTAGTGGATCCGCCAATATTCAGAGGTCCCGGCTACGAGCAATTTGTTGACGGCCTCTTCCGTTTCGGCTTCCAGCAGACGGCTGAGCAACCCCTCACCTGTATGATACAGGTGGGCCAATTGTGCCAGGCGCACATGGGGAAAATTGGTCGGCCTCATGCGCAAGAAGCGCCACCGCACGGGATCCATCGGCTCCAGTCCGAACTTGTTGGCCAGGAATGCATACTCGCGTTGCAACCGGCGGAGGTATTCGTCATCGGCAGCCTCGCCGCCTTGCAGCAAGCCGGCCTGTCCGAAGAAGATGGCTTCGATTTGCGTCAGGTCGTCGCGATGTTTGTTCACCGCGCGGAGGGGAATGCGGGAGGCCCACTCTTCGAAGGCTTCGCCATTGACTCCGAAACCGAAATTGCGTGCCAAGGTGATGAAAAACGCATTTTCCCAATCCAGTTCGTGGCGTTGGCGGTATTGCCCGATCCGACGGGCTTTCAGGGTGAGCCGTTCGGTGTGCAGGGCACTGAGGTAACTATGCACGGTCAGGCGGGGCAACGAGGGGATGATGCTGTGGCAACGGGGATAGTCCTCGGTGCGCATCAGTTCGTTATAGTTCTCTCTCACACGCTGGGGGACAGGCAACACCAACGTGGGGATGCTGCGCCCGGCGGTGTCGGTCACGGGTGGTCCGTCGCCAGCCTCTTCCACCACGTGCAGCACCACATTGTCGTATGCCCGGTCGCCCTGATGTCCGTGGGCATACCAGTCGCGCTGGCGGGTGTGAATCTCCACATTGCCCACCCACAGCGTGCCGCCAATCTTCATCTTGGCATTGAAAAAGTCGGGTCCGGCATCGGTGTTGTGCAAGCCGGGGTCGATGACTTCCACCGGTTGTCCGTCGGTCGTCAGCAGCTCTTTCAGCGGAAAAAGGCGGTGCTTCCAGGTGTAGTGCAAGAGATATTCCATGGTTGTTCTTTTAAAAAATCCTACAAATGTAGGAATATCCGCGATAATTCCCTACATTTGCACCATTAAATTGACGTTTTACAATGAAAATAGCATTAATTGGATACGGCAAGATGGGTAAAATGATTGAGCAGATAGCCCTGAGCCGTGGTCATGAGATAGTAAGCATTATCGACATTGACAATCAGGAAGAGTTTGAATCTGCCGCATTCAAGAGTGCCGATGTGGCCATCGAATTTACCGCCCCCACCGTGGCTTACCAGAATTACATGAAGGCATTTGCCGCCGGAGTGAAAGTGGTGTCGGGAAGCACCGGATGGCTGGACGAACACCTGGACGAAATGAAGCAATTGTGCTCCACAGGCGGAAAGACTCTCTTCTGGAGCAGCAACTTCAGCCTCGGTGTAGCCATCTTCTCGGCCGTGAACAAATACCTGGCCGGCATCATGAACAAGTTCCCCGAATACGAAGTGAGCATGGAGGAGACCCACCACATCCACAAACTGGATGCTCCCAGCGGTACAGCCATCACACTGGCCGAGGGAATCATGGAAAACCTGCAACGCAAGAAGAAGTGGGTGATGGGTACACTGACAGCTCCCGACGGTACCGTGAGCGGCACTACCGAATGTGAAGCCAACGAACTCCCCATCTCGGCCATCCGTCGCGACGAGGTGCCGGGCATCCACTCCATCAGCTACGACTCCGAAGCCGACTGCATCACCATCACCCACGATGCACACAGCCGCAAGGGATTTGCCCTCGGTGCCGTGTTAGCAGCCGAATATACGGCCAACCACGAAGGATTCTTGGGAATGGACGATTTGTTCAGCTTTTAAAGTTTATCTATTCAACTTTTGCAAGTAGAGAAGTAGCAGGAGTGTAGGAGGCAGGAGTGTAGACAATAGCTTTGACTATGACAGACAAAGCACACCTGTAAGCAGTACTATCGTCTACACTCCTAAGCGAAGCGTCACTCCTGTACTCCTGAAAGTTGAGAAATTCAAATATATCTACTTTATCTATAGCGACTATAAAGAAAAAGATGAAAAGTAAAGACAACGATAATAAAGAAAAAGAGGAAAAGCCCCTTGACCCACGCAAGCAGTGGGCCAAGTTCATCATTGTGACGGTGCTCTACCTGCTCTTCCTCTACTGGGTAGGCAGCTGGTGGGGATTGCTCGTCGTACCTTTTATATATGATGCCTACATCAGCCGGAAGATTCCCTGGACGTGGTGGAAAAAGTCGAAGAACAAGACCTTCCTGTGGGTGATGGGGTGGGTGGACGCCATTGTGTTTGCCTTGGTGGCCGTCTATTTTGTCAACCAGTTCTTCTTCCAGAACTATGTGATTCCTACCTCGTCGTTGGAAAAATCTTTGCTCGTGGGCGATTATCTGGCCGTGAGCAAAGTGAGCTATGGCCCCCGCATTCCGCAGACACCGCTCACCATGCCGCTGACCCAACACACACTGCCCCTCGTGAATTGCAAGAGTTACCTGGAGTGGCCGCAATGGGAATACCGCCGTGTGAAGGGGTTGGGCGAAGTGAAGCTGAACGACATTGTGGTGTTCAACTACCCCTCGGGCGACACCGTGGCACTGAACGTACAGAATGCCGACTACTACACACTGGCCTATGGCTACGGCGCACAGTTGAACCCCGACAAACCGGTGCTCGACTCGCTCAGCACGCTCGAACAACGTGCCTACTATGCCAAGAACTATGCCTACGGCTCGCGCTACATCAAGCAGAATCCCCAGCAGTTCGGCGAAGTGACAGCCCGTCCGACTGACCGGCGCGAGAACTATGTGAAGCGCTGTGTGGGCCTGCCGGGACAAACGCTGCAAATCAAGGACCACATCATCTACCTGGATGGCGTGGCCAACAAGGAGCCGGACAATGTGCAGTACAATTACCTGGTGACGACCAACCGCCCTATCCCTGCGGAATTGGCCCATCAGTTGGGCATCAGCAACGAAGACCTGATGAACCGCAATCCGCAAGGCACGATGTACCGCCTGCCACTGACCGAAGCCACCAAGCAAGGATTGTTGGCCAACAAGAATGTGGTGCGCGACATAAAACCTTACCCCGAAGAGCAGCAGGGCGACCTCTATCCCCTGAACATGCATAAGGATTGGACGTGCGACAACTACGGCCCCGTGTGGATTCCCAAGAAGGGGGAGAGCATCCGACTGACGCTGGAGAACCTGCCCATCTACGAACGCCCCATAGCCATTTACGAGGGGAACAAACTGGAGGTGACACCCGACGGACGCATCCTCATCAATGGCACAGAGGCCGACTCGTACACCTTCAAGCAGGATTACTACTGGATGCAGGGCGACAACCGCCACAACTCGGCCGATTCGCGCTACTGGGGATTTGTGCCCGAAGACCACATCGTGGGCAAACCGCTCTTCATCTGGCTTTCGCTGGACAAAGACCGCAGCCTCTTCGACGGAGGCATCCGATGGAAACGCCTGTTCAAGTGGGTGGATGATATAAAATAGTAATCAGCTACGAGCTACAAGTGACGAGTGCCATCCGGATGGAAAACTCGTAGTCTGTAGCTCATTACTTGTAACTAAAAAACATGAAACGTACACTCTTGACCTTACTGATTGCCGTGGGCATCGTGCTACTTGTGAGGGTATTTGCCTTCACTTCGTGCACCATTCCCTCTGCGGGCATGGAGAATACACTCTACAGGGGCGACCGTGTGCTGGTGAACAAGTGGAGCTACGGCTTGCGCTTGCCCTTCACCTCACTCATCGGCTATCACCGCTGGGCACCCGATGACGTGCAACGGGGCGATGTGGTGCTGTTCAACAATCCGGCTCCTCAGAATCCGGCAACCTCCATCGACCGGCGCGAGGTCTATATCAGCCGTTGTGTGGGCCAGCCGGGCGACACACTGATGCTGAACGGCGAACGGATGGTGACGAGCGACGGTATTGTCAGTCCCGATGACAAATTCCTCTATGCCTACCCGGGTGAACAGGAGGAGCTGATCCTGAAGGCTCTGCAAACCACAGGACTTACCGACAATCAGCTGTTGGGATACGACAAAGGGAACTATGTGCGCAGTTTCAGCCACTACGAACTTTACCTGTTGAAGCAGGAATTGCAGGGAGAAGTGACCTTCAAAGCCCTACAAACCGATACGGCCGATGGTGTGCACCCCTTCGTGGTACCTGCACGGGGCTTGCTTGTAAAGGTCTATCCGTGGAATGCCAAACTGCTGTGCAACACCATCAATCTGCACGAGGGACGCCAGGCTACCCTGAAGGGAAACACACTGGTGGTGGACGGAACCCCTGTAAAAGGATTCCGCTTCACCAAGAACTATTGTTGGGTAGCGGCCAGCAACTCCATCAGTGTCACCGATTCGCGTCTCTTCGGCTTTGTCCCCGAAGACCACCTTATCGGACGCGCCGCCCTCATCTGGTTTTCGCGTGATCCCGAACAGCCATGGAATAAAGGATTCCGTTGGGAGAGAGTTGGGACAAGATTGTAAAATATAAGGAGTTGCAGGAGTTCAGGAATTACAGGAGTTCAGGAATTACAGGAGTTCAGACAATACTAATGCCATTTATGCAAAGCAATACTATTGTCTGTAACTCCCGAACTCCTGACTCCTGAACTCCCTAAAAAAGGAAGTAATCGTTATGCACCACTTCGCCACCACCTATTTGGGTCCTGTATCATATTACGCACAACTCTATGCTGCTGAAGAGGCACGCATCGAGCAGTGGGAGCATTATGTGAAGCAGACCTACCGCAACCGTTGTGTGATAGCTACGGCACAAGGGCCTTTGCCCCTGACCATCCCCACCGAGAGCAACGGTGGGGAGAAATGCCTGATGCGCGACGTACGCATCAGCGACCACGGCAATTGGCGCCACTTGCATTGGAATGCCTTGGAGGCGGCCTATCGCCAAAGTCCCTTCTTTGAGTACTATGCCGATGACTTCCGCCCCTTCTACGAAAAGAAGTACGACTATTTGCTCGACTTCAACGAACAGTTACGCGAATTGGTTTGCCAACTCATCGGCTTCACCCCACGCGTGGAATTGAGTACGGAGTATCTGCACGAAGTGCCCGCGGGCGACACCGACCTGCGTACCCTTATCCACCCCAAGCGGCTATGCACCGAGGCATTGCCCGGCTACGAACCGCGTCCTTATTATCAGGTATTCAAGGAACGCCACGGTTTCCTGTCCGACCTCAGCATTGTGGATTTGCTATTCAACATGGGACCGGAGAGTTTGTTGGTACTAATGAAGAGTGAAGAATATGGCTGATGGCAATGGCAAATGGCAAATGGCGATAGCTGATGGCTTGAAACCTGGAACCTGGAACCTGAAACCTGGAACTTGGAACCTTTGCCCTTAGTTGAACTTAATCATAATTCATAATTATTAATTCATAATTAAAAACATGTCATTTTTAACAGACCTCATCAAAGAGAAAGCCGGCGAAGCATTGGCCGGCAATGTGTCAATCCCCGAAGGATTGAAAGATAAAGTATTGGGTGGACTCTCAGACTCCATCTTCGACAGTTTCAAACAGACAGCCGCCAAGGAAGGTGGATTGGAGCAGTTGACTTCACTCTTCACCGGCGGACAGGATGCAGCCAGCAGCCCCGTTACTGCTTTGGCAGGCAAACTGTTCAACAGCAATGTGGCAGGCAAGTTGGGGCTTTCACCCACATTGGTGAACGCCATCGTACCTATGATTCCGAAGGTTATCAGCATGATGACTTCAGGCAAAGGATTCGACGTGAACGACATCATGAGCGAATTCACCAAGAGTGCCGCCACCGACTTCTTGAAAGATAAGGCAGGCGACCTGCTGGGCGGTTTGTTCAAGTAAAACAACCGAATTTCAGGCACAGATTACGCGGATTTGTGTGATATTCCCGTGTAATCTGTGCCCACAGACTGTATGTCGGCAATCTTCGTATCCTTGCATCACATTAACCCAAAACTAATAAAAAGATGAAACAACTCACAATCCGTATAGCAACCTTTATGCTGCTGATGGCTGTCGGCCTCAGTGCTTTCAGCTTCAGTCTAATAAGATCTGGCAAAAGAGTAAACAACCAAACCTTGTTCGATGAAGGGTGGACTTTCGCCCTTGGCGACCATCCCGAGGCGGCAGCGCCTGACTTTGACGACAAAAAGTGGCGGAAGCTGGACCTGCCCCACGACTGGAGCATCGAGGGAGTGACTGCGGCCAATGAACCTTCGGGCAACGATGGCGGCTACTTCCCCACAGGTATCGGTTGGTACCGCAAGACATTCACATTGGACAAGATTGACCGCATCTGCGACCGCTTTGGCCTCTACTTCGAGGGTGTTTATATGAACTCCGAAGTGTATGTCAACGGACACCTGGTGGGAAAATACCCCTACGGCTATTCGTCGTTCCACTACGACATCACTCCATATATCAATAAGAAAGGACAAAACACCGTGGCTGTGCGCGTGGACAACTCCGGGCAGAAGAACTGCCGCTGGTACACCGGCTCGGGCATCTACCGCCATGTGTGGCTGACAACGACAAACGACGTACACATTGCCCATCAGGGTGTTTTCATCACCACGCCCGAGGTGAGCGAGGATAAAGCCGTCGTGCGCATTGCCACTACAGTGAAAAACGAAACGGACAAGGCTTGCCAGGCAACACTCAAATTTGAATACTCCGAAGCAGGCATAGAACTGCCTTTCATCCTTGTCACCCAAGCGGACATGAATGAAGGAATCCATAACCTGACACAGACCATTGAACTTCCTGCCCAAAGCACCCGAGAGGTGATTATGGAAGGCATCATCAGGAAGGAGGCCGGCACTTACCACCTGTGGTCACCCGAAACCCCTTACCTCTATGATGCCATACTCACACTGACAGTCGGCAACAGACAGATGGATCGCGTGAAAGAGACCTTCGGCATCCGCAAGGTGGAGTACAGCGCCGAGAAGGGGCTGTTGCTCAACGGGAAGCCCATCGAGTTGAACGGTGGCTGTCTGCACCACGACAACGGCCCGCTGGGTGCGGCCTCGTACGACCGGGCTGAAGAGCGCAAAGTGGAGCTGATGAAGGCAGCCGGATTCAATGCCGCACGCACAGCGCACAATCCTCCCGCGCCGGCCTTCCTCGATGCTTGCGACCGGTTGGGTATGCTGGTCATCGACGAGAGTTTCGACGGATGGCGCGACAGCAAGACCCCGCACGACTACTCCACCCTGTTCGACGAGTGGTGGGCACGCGACATTGATGCCATGGTACTGCGCGACCGCAACCATCCGAGCATCATCTGCTGGAGCATCGGTAACGAGGTGATTGAACGCAAGAAACTGGAGGTGGTGACCACGGCCCAGAAGTTGGCCGACCGCGTCCGTCTGAACGACCCTACCCGCCCTGTCACCTCGGCCTTGGCCGCTTGGGACAGCGACTGGGAGATTTACGACCCGTTGGCTGCCGTGCACGACATTGTGGGCTACAACTACATGATTCACAAGGCTGAGGGCGACCATGCCCGCGTGCCCGACCGCGTGATGTGGCAGACGGAATCGTACCCCCGCGATGCATTCAACAACTGGACCAAAGTGGCCGACCATCCCTACGTCATTGGAGACTTCGTGTGGACATCCATCGACTACCTGGGTGAATCGGGCATCGGACGCAACTACTACAAGGGCGAAAGCGAGGGCGAACACTACCAGCGCGACCACTTCCCCTGGCACGGAGCCTACTGTGGCGACATCGACCTGACAGGCTGGCGCAAGCCCATCTCGCACTACCGTAACCTGTTGCACACGAGCAACGAGAAACTCTACATGGCTGTGCGCGAACCGAACGGATATTGGGGCGAAATCAAGGAAACACAGTGGTCGGTCTATCCGGCATGGGAGAGCTGGAACTGGCCTGGACACGAGGGAAAGAATATCGAGGCCGAAATCTACTCACGCTATCCGCGCATCCGCCTCTACCTGAACGACCAGCTGGTGGCCGAGCGTCCCACGACCCGCAAAGAGGAGTTCAAGGCTTTCATCGCATTGCCTTACCAGCCGGGAACCCTGCGCTGTGTGGGCATCAAGGAAGATGGCACCGAGGGCGAGACCGTCACCCTCAGCACAGCAGGCGAGGTGCAGAACATTGTTCTCACCCCCGACCGCACGGTGCTGCAGTCCGACGGACAGGACCTCTGCTATGTGACCGTAGAGCTGACCGATGCCGAAGGACGCCGCTGCCCGAATGCCGAGAACGAACTGACCTTCTCCCTCAAAGGGGCTGGCGAGATTATTGCCGTAGATAATGCACTGCTGAAAGATACCACTCCCTACACGTCTCTGACGCGCAAAGCATGGAAAGGCCGTGCCATGGTGGTCATCAAGACTCATAAGAATGGAGGGAAAATCACCCTGCGTGCCACATCACCGGGATTGAAGGATGCCAGTGTGACGGTGAAAAGCATGAAAATACTCCCCGATACTCCAAAGGAAGGAGAGAGATACGTTAAAGGTTAAAGTTCAAGGTTTCAGGTTCAAAGTTCAAGCCATCAGCCATCGCCATTAGCTATCAGCTATCAGCCATCGTTCAAGTTCATGCCGTCTCTGTCATCCTGAGCGGAGTTTACGGAGTCGAAGGATCTAGCAGGCGAAACAATTTTAATAATAGTCTTGTGGCTAGATCCTTCGACTACGCTCAGCATGACAGAGACGGCATAAACCTTGAACTTTGAACCTGAAACTTTGAACCTCATAGCTAACTAATTCCTCACCGTCAGGTTCGTGCCGGTATTCGTCTTGATAGCATACACCTTATATGTTTTCAGCCGTTTCTTTCCCTCACCCTGCTTGGGGAAACCGGTGTCGAGGTCGTACACCGTGCCACACTTGGGGCACTTCCCTTCGTGATTGGTATTGATATTCAGGCGGGAGATGACCAAATCTTCTGCCTCCACAGGACAGGCACGGTCGTAGGCGGCATAGGGACTGCTGACGTCCATCGTTATGGTAGGCTGCCCCAAGATGAGACCACCAAAACCGAGGAAGACACCCTGCTTGCCATCGGTGTAAGAGGGCTGGCCGGGATAATCCACCACGTAAGCCGCCCCTTTCTTGGTGACGGTAAGGAACTGACCGGGTGTGGTGATGAAGCTGTACGGCGACTGTTGCAGGCTGCACGTGAAGCGTACCTCCATACGGGGAAAGTCATCGTAAGCCTCTTCGCACGAAGCGAAAGAGAGGGCGGCCAATATAGTTATAATGTTGAAGGAACACAGAGGCACAGAGGCACAGAGTTTTTTCAAACTCCATGTCTTTGTGCCACTGTATTTCATCCATCGAAGCATTGCTTTGTTCATCCTAATATCTTGTCAATTGTCTCCAACTCTTCCGGTGTGAAGTCCATGCGGTTTATTGTCTGCAAATTGTCATTCAGCTGACGGACAGAGCTGGCACCGATGATGACAGAAGTCACCCGTTCGTCGCGCAACACCCAGGCCAGAGCCATTTGGGCAAGGGTCTGTCCGCGCTGGATGGCCATGTCGTTCAGTTGGCGGATAATGGCCAGTTTTTCGGGCGTTATCTGCTCGGCCTTCAGGAATACACCACGGGTGGCACGGGAGTGTTCGGGAATACCGTTGAGATATTTGTTGGTAAGCAACCCCTGTGCCAAGGGCGAGAAGGCAATGAAGCCCGAACCCTCCTGGGCAGCCAATGCAATGCTCTCCTGCTCGGAGGTGCGCTCGAACATGCTGTAGCGGTACTGGCTGATGAGGCAGGGCACTCCGGCAGCACGCAGCAGGTCGTACATCTGCTTGGCTTGTGCAGGCGGATATTTCGAGATGCCCACATAGAGCGCCTTTCCGGCACGCACCATGTCGATGAGCGCCTGTGCCGTCTCTTCCACAGGAGTGAATCCGTCGTAGCGATGAGAATAAAAGATGTCGAAATACTCCAACCCCGTGCGTTTCAGACTTTGGTCGAGACTGGCCATCAGATTCTTGCGCGATGAACCGTCGCCATACGGGCCGGGCCACATCAGGTGTCCCGCTTTGGAGGAGACAATGATTTCGTCGCGGTGGGCACTCAAGTGTTCACGGAAAATGCGTCCGAAGTTCACCTCGGCCGAACCGGGTGAAGGGCCGTAGTTGTTGGCCAAATCGAAGTGAGTGATGCCGTTGTCGAAGGCACACAGTATCATGTCGGTAGCCACACCGAAATCATCGACGTCGCCAAAGTTGTGCCACAAGCCCAGTGACAGACGGGGCAACAACAGTCCGCTCTGTCCACAGCGGGCATACTTCATCCGCTCGTAGCGGTCAGGAGAAGGTTGGTAATTCATATCTTACTTATTTAGGGTTAATTTCTATCTGCAAAAATACACGCTTTTCCTCAAACCAGCATCCAATAATGAGACATTTTTAGATACAGACAGACAAATTAACGAAAATTTCCGGATTTCTCTATACGCAGATGACGCGAATTTTCTTTGACATAAGAACATAAGTACATAAATCCATCCTCTTCTGTTCTTTTGTTACTTCTGTCTAAAAAAGATTTGTGCTATCCGCGTCTAAAAAATGAAATGAGGGCATTTTGACATCCTCTTCATGCAGTATGGAAGTTCATGCACGCAATATAAGAATAGAATTATGTATCCTTAGTCAGCCACTCCCAGATAGGGATGACTTGGATTGTATATCCGCTTTCTTCTATGGTTTCGCTTTCGTGGTCAGTAATCAGGAAAAGGTTGTCACATTTCGTAGCTTTGGCTCCAGCAATGCATCCTTTGATTTCACGTTTTCTGGTCTTTTCGTTGGAGATGTCGTAACTGACTTGGTACACGGCGACTGCTTTATTGCCGTCACACACTACAAAATCTGCTTCTGCACTCCTGCCTTGATAATAGTATATGTCATTATCGGTTCCGGCTTTTCTGCGGAGCAGTTCCAAATATACAATGGTTTCCAGTCTCCACCCCAAGCCTTCTCCTGAAAATGCATTCTCACGTTTATCCATAAAGGCTACATCGATAGCATAAGACTTTTCATTTCTTGCTCGTTCACGACTTCTTGAAGAGTACTTGCTTATGGTAGAAATCAGATAAGTTTGATTCAAGTACATAAGGTAGTTGCCAAGAGTACGTTCGCTTTTGATGCCTATGATATTCTGAAGCGTGTCCTTTACAATAAGTGTGGGGGTTTCATTCAGAATATGATGGGCAAGTCTTTTCAATGCATCTATGTTGCGTATCTTGTAGCGTTTCTGAATGTCTTGCCTTATAATATTATCTGTCAAGGTGCTGATGTATTCTTTAGGATTCTCTTCACCAGATATCAATTCAGGAAAGCCCCCTTGGCGGAAATACTCCTCGTAGGCTTTGGATAGCAGGCCTTTGTTCTTGGTCGTAAGTCGGTTGTAATCCACTTCCTTGATTGAACACCAATCCTTGAAGGAGAATGGAAACAACTCAATCTTATGATGACGGCCTGTGAGATGTGTGGCCAATTCAGAACTTAACAACCTAGCATTACTTCCTGTAATAAGAATGTGAATCCTCTGTCTTAACAAACGATTCACAAATAATGGCCATCCGTCTATGTTCTGGATTTCATCTAAAAACAGATAGTCAAACTTTCCATAGATTTTGTATAGGGTCTGAAGAACGCTATCAAGATCTTTTGTTTCCAACTCCTCTAAACGTTCATCATCAAAGTTGGCATAGGCATAATGCACATTGGCTTTTTTCAGCGCGTTGAAGCAGAGGGTAGATTTACCGCTTCTACGGACACCGATAACGACCTGCGCAAGCTTACTTTTCAGGTTTATCAAATCTTCTTCCGGACGGTGTATCAATACTTCTTCTTCAATGGCTTTAAGTTCATCTTGCTGATCAAGCAATACTTTTTCTATCTCAAAAAGTTTCATACCAACGTGTTGTTACAATTTTTGGTGCAAATATAACACAAATTATTCGTATAATACGGATAAATGACATGTTTTTTACTTTGCTAATACGGATAAAATACAAAAACAATTATTCTGTAGTACGGATATAAGCAAATATAGTATAGTACACTTCAGGCAGTAGTCCTCTGTAATGAGAGCACAACGGGTATCTGTTTTTGAGGAGAAATAAAAGGAAAAAAGTGTGTCATAATTAACTTTTAGGCGCGAATTACACGGATGAACGCGGACTTCTTTGTTCAAAGTTTAAAGTTCAAGGTTCAACCCCTATAAAGAACATAAGTACATAAATCCATCCCCTTCTGTCTTTTTGCTACTTTTGTCAAGAATTTCACCTCCTCCTTGTCAAGAAATCGAAAAAGCCATTTTCTTTCTCACCTTACCTCAGAGGTAAACCAACTTTAGTTCCGAGGTAAGGCGTGCTTATCTGCTTTCTGATAATCAGCGATTTATACACCTCCCAAAATTTTCGCCCATTTTCGCCCGAAAGGAAAGTCGCGCCCATATACGCGATTCTCGTGCGGTCAGTTTTGTATATTTATGCAGTCGGATTGTATAATTATACATTTTACCCATTTTCAGTCACATCCCCCTCTGCCCGTGTGCACAACCTCTATTGTCCGTCAGCACAACCTATAGTAGAGTTTCTTCAGACACTCTGCCGACCGTGTGCACACGGCTGGCAGCACGTGTGCACACGCCCTCCCCGTCTTCTGTCTTCCGGCCTTCGGACATTGCATATATATACAAAAAAGCACCTCTCACACAGCCTCCTCCTTGGATGAAATAGAGAGAAAATAGGAATGTGGGATTTATTACTGTGTGGTGTAAAGAATGAAGAGCACTTATATTTCACGTTGAATGCCAATGAATTGAAAAATAAGCATTGAATTAGAGATATTAAAGAACTCTCAAAGAATCGATAAAAATAAATAATGTGAGTATTTCTTGCTTAATTGAATGCTAGTATAAATAGCATTTACTGAATTACATATCTTCTATAGATAGTCCTCTATAAATAATTTCGTATCCTTTAAATGTGCCGATAGCTTTGAAAAACAATTCAGATTTGGTCTTTAGAACGTTTTCATCAAAGTTTTTCGCTTGTCGTTTTACTTCGATAAATTCAATCTTGTTATCCAACTCATCCTCGGCTACAATATCTATCTCGTTTTCGCCTTTTCGGTCATGCCAATATCCAAGGCGAGTGTATGCTCCCGATTCTTTCAACACTTCGTTAAAGTAGCTTTCTAGAGACTTTCCGCTCACTGTTGTAAAATCACGTTCTGCTATCGCTTTCAATTTATCATTACCGCCAGCCTCAATGATATGTGTATATTTATATATGAATCGGAACCAAAATTTCAAGAATTGGTCGTTGATGGCATAATGTACATTCTTGTTGCTTGACTTCTCGTAAACAGGCTGCATCTTACTTATCAAGCCATACTCTTCACTCAGATTTTTCAAGTATCCTGATAGCTCTTTTATATTGAGAGCATTTTCTATTTCTGAACGAGTGTTTTTGCCTTGAGCTATAAGTGTCAGTATTGAGAAATAGATACCATAATCTTTTCCAAACTCATCGACAAGCATATTCTTACCTTCCGGCAGAAAATAGGAATCCCGTTCAAAGAACATATCCATCATTTTCTTTTCGGTAAACTTTTTCCTGTCGATAAATAATTCAACATACTTAGCCACACCGCCAGTCAGAGTATAAAGAGCCAACAAATCTGATTTCTTATAGTCAGGGCAATATTCAGACATAATTTCTTTTAGAACTGAAGGCTTAAAAGGTCGAACATGCATTGTTTCTGTTTGTCTGCCAAAAAGTGGTTGCTTATTATCCTTGAATATCTTATTCATCAGGGTGTTCACAGAGCCTGCCACAATCAGGTTGATGTGAGCCTTATTTTTATAACTATCCCATATGTTTTGCATATCGGAATAGATAGATGGATTTATCCTATAGAAATCCTGAAACTCATCAATAAAAAGGTTGATATGCTGATTCTGAGACAATTCCATAATGAATTTGAATACGGCAGCAAAAGACATCCCCTTGCTGTCAAGCATAGGTATATTGAGTTTTGTGCGAATCTCATCAACGAATATCTCGCATAGATCAGCTTCCGCTTTGCGAGCAACAAAAAAGTATAGCATTGTCTTGTTTTCATGAAACTTCTTGACCACCTCAGTCTTACCAATACGACGTCTTCCTGTAATGATGGTAAATTGTGCTACTTCATGAGACAATGCCTCAATTTCTCTAAGCTTTTCAAACTCTTGTTCTCTATCAAAAAATCTCATATTTATGAATTCTATCGTAATACCCATTACCGTAACAGAGGTTACGATAGTGCAAAAGTACAAATAAAATTATCATTCATGCAATAAATCCATAGTTTTTATAGGTTTTACAGCAAATAATTGTCACCAGCATCCAAAATGTCGGTGAAATAACTCTATTTTCATATTTGTAAGTCCTTAAAAAGCAGGCATTCCTTGACCTGAACTCTTACCTCTCCCTTACCTTCCCTTTACCTGAAATAAAGATTCGGGTAAAGGGAAGGATTTTTTTGTTTTTGCTCGTCTGTTGCCCTTACCTTTGCACCAGTCATTCCGACGGGCTCGGAAGCGACGGTGCAAAAGGGTGAAGAAAGTGACACACTAAGCATACAGTGCGAAACACTCGCGACACACTACGAAACACTCGTGATAGGGAACGAAACTCGTGTGAAACAATTGACATACCTTTGCACCAGCAAA
>JAFXDG010000022.1 GCA_017521285.1 Bacteroidaceae bacterium
CGCACCATGTCTGAATTGCCCTTTTTCACACAGCTGGCTGTGATGGCCGATGGAGCTGGCTGTGTTGGCCATCGCAGCCTGCTGTATCGGCCAATGCAGCAGGCTGCGTGAAAAAGGGGATTCTGGCCCAACCTATCCCGACGGAGAACAATTCACGGGAATCGGGATTATTTGTAATGACAATTCATTTACCCCTGTAAAGAAATCGAAAATACATCCTTCCTTCGCAACCTCAGCCTTGGGATAAGGCAGGCTTACCCCAAGGCTGAGGGTACTTCATCCCAAGACTGAGTATCAGCCATTTATCACCCAAGTAGAATTTTCGCTTATTTTCGTCCGAAAGAAAAGTTGCGCACATATACGCGATTCTCGTGCGGTCTGTTTTGCATATTTATGCAGTCGGATTGTATAATTATACATTCCATCTATTTGCAGGCACATCCCCCTCTGTCCGTGTGCACACCTTCTATTGGGCGTGTGCACACTCTGTAGTAGTATGTCTGAAGAAACTCCACTGACCGTGTGCACACGGCTGGCGACACGTGTGCACACGCCCTTCCCGTTTTCTGTATTCCGACCTTCGGATATTGCATATATATACAAAAAAGCGCCCTTTACAATGTGTCGTCCTCTGATGGAATAGAGATGAAACAGAAATGTGAGAATTATTACTGTAAGGTGTAAGGAATTAAGAAAAAGTCAGCCCCCCAAAAAAGTATCAGAAAAGAAAGGGAGGTGTGTCAAAATGCATTCCTTTCATTCTTTAGACGCGGATAAATGGGGGCAAAGTCCCAAGTTCAAGGTTTCAAGCCATCAGCCATCGCCAACAGCCATCGCTAAAAGGCGAATAAAATCCGCGTCATCCGCGTCATCTGCGTCTAAAAAGTTAATTATGACACATCCCCTTCTTTTTTTGTATGAGAATGATTCAGATTATGCAAACAAATCGTTTGTCCGAACCGGAATTTCCATCGTGCGGGGCAGAGTGAAGCGGAAGGTTGTACCTTGTCCCACCACTGAATCCACTTTGATGTCGCCACCCAATTTTTCGACAATAGTCTTACAGATGCTCAGCCCCAGACCTGTACCTTGTACATTCTCATTAGCCTTCACAAAACGGTCAAAAATGTTACCCAATTTTTCAGGGGGAATACCTTGTCCTGTATCGCGAATGCACACCTCTACCATGGAATCACTAAGGGGCTTATAACCATAGGTAACCGAACCACTGGTGGTAAACTTGAAGGCATTGCCCACTATATTGCTGATGACCTGAGTCACACGTCCCAAGTCACCCATCACGGCAATCGACGGGTCTGGGTTTTCATACACCAACTGTACCCCCTCGGGACAACGCAGACACAGCATATCGTAAGCCTTGCGACAAACCTCGTCCAAACTGATGGGGCGGATATCAAACTTCGACATACCGGCCTCAATCTTCGACAGGTCGAGAATCTCGTTCACCAACCCCAGCAGATGTTCACTACTGCTTTCCACGATATGGTAATATTCAAGACGCTCGTCAGCACTGGTGCTCTCGGCTATCAGTTGCGAGAATCCTACAATCGCGTTCAACGGAGTCCGTATCTCGTGGCTCATATTGGCCAAGAATGCACTCTTCAGTTTGTCTGAAGTCTCGGCCTTCTCTTTGGCCGCAGCCAAAGAACGCTTCATTTTCTCAATCTCAGTGATATCCCACTCGATACTCAGCAGCAACGGGCTGAAATCATCGCCAAGAATACACATCTTGCGTTTATCCAAGTAGATGGTATTTCCATGTCCATCCTTCTCCTCCACTACCCAATGAAGGTCTTTTCCCGAAGCGGCCACCTCTTCATCCTGTTTGCGTTTCTCTGTCGCCACTTCGAAGGAATGGAAGTCAAAGTCGGTACGCCCAACGGCCTCCATAAGGGGAACGTCGCGATTGAAACTCTCCTTGTTACGGTAAAGGAACTTGAAGTCGTGATTCACATCCTTGACCACAATACCCACCGGCAGGTTCTCCATCACCTTGTCGAGCACCTGATTATATCGTTTTACATCCTGTTCATTGCGCACACGCTCGCTCACATCGTGACCGAATGCCCAATAAACCGCTTCGCCACCCAATGTCTCGGTCTCCACATACGTTTCACCTTCGAACGCCAACACTTCAGGCCGCCCAGGAATAGGTTCGGTCAGAAAAAAATGTCCCTTACCCGTAGCAGGATCTATCTGCGACAGGATATATTCCCAGTGCTCTGCCGTCTGAGGAAAAGGTGTCAGATTCTTGATGTTGAGTTTGGAAAGGTCATCATCCTTTGTCAATCCATGATGCAGGCGAAACTGGCCGTTGGCATACACCATCGTACCATCGGACTTTGTTGCAAAAATATCTTCAA
This sequence comes from Bacteroidaceae bacterium, assembly GCA_017521285.1. Lineage (GTDB taxonomy): Bacteria > Bacteroidota > Bacteroidia > Bacteroidales > Bacteroidaceae > Phocaeicola_A. The sequence goes on from JAFXDG010000022.1 coordinate 2,385, forward strand.
TGGCATGATCCAACGCATAGTTGCCCAATGCCATCTTCGTGCTCTCTTCAGTATTCCCAATAGCGCTATTCATAAAATTCTGTACATGGTATTTAGCAGAAATGTTGCAAATATAAGCCAATAAAACGAAATAACCGAAAAAAAAGTCATTTTTTCATACCAAAGTATTCATATCCGTACCTTTACCCCCTATAATTTCTTTCTCATGCGTTTTATTTGGTTATATACAAAATCTTTCTTATCTTTGCACCGCATTAAGCATCTATCAACATCAGAAAAGCGCCTGTGGTGAAATTGGTAGACACGCCAGACTTAGGATCTGGTGCTTCGCGGCGTGTAGGTTCGAGTCCTATCAGGCGCACAAAGAAAAAAGCCAAAACTTCCGAGTGAAGTTTTGGCTTTTTTCTTTATATGAATCATCCCTTATTTCTGACGGATATAGACGTTTATCGGTGTACCCGTAAGGTTCCACTTCTCACGCATCTTGTTCTCCAAAAAACGTTTGTATGGTTCCTTCACATACTGGGGAAGATTAGCAAAATATACAAACGAGGGGACACGCGTGTTAGGCAACTGGGTACAATATTTGATTTTAATATACTTACCCTTGATTGAGGGGGGCGGATAGGCTTCGATAAGGGGAAGCATCTCTTCGTTCAGACGAGCTGTAGGGATGCGGGTAGTGCGGTTATGGAACACCTCTTTTGCACTTTCGAGCACCTTGAAGATACGCTGCTTGGTGAGTGCCGAAGTAAAGATGATGGGGAAATCGACAAAAGGAGCAAAGCGTTCGCGGATGGCGTTCTCAAACTCCTTCATCACCTTGTCACTCTTATTCTCCACCAAGTCCCATTTGTTCACCACAACGACCAACCCTTTCTGGTTGCGCTGGATGAGGGAGAAGATATTCAGGTCCTGACCTTCGACACCTCGGGTTGCATCGAGCATCAGAATGCAGACATCGGCATTCTCGATAGCACGGATGGAACGCATGACGGAATAGAACTCCAGGTCTTCGGTCACCTTGTTCTTCTTGCGGATTCCGGCAGTATCTACCAGATAGAAGTCAAAGCCAAACTTGTCATAACGGGTATAGATGGAATCGCGGGTTGTACCGGCAATCTCGGTAACGATATTACGATCTTCACCAATAAACGCATTGATGATAGACGATTTTCCTGCATTAGGACGACCAACGACTGCAAAGCGAGGAATCTCCTCATCAACAATCTCTTCCACTTTCTTTTGGAACTTACTGATAATAAGATCAAGCAAATCACCCGTTCCACTACCACTCATGGCAGAAATACAGAAAGGATCACCCAATCCTAAAGAATAGAATTCGGCAGAGGAATAAATCAAATCGTTGTTATCCGTCTTGTTAGCAACCATCACAACGGGCACTTTAGAACGGCGCAAGATAGTGGCCACTTGTTCGTCCAGGTCGGTGACACCATTCTGGACATCTACCACAAAGAGTATGACATCAGACTCTTCAATGGCAAGCATTACCTGCTTGCGGATCTCTTCTTCAAAGATATCATCAGAATTGACAACCCAACCACCGGTATCGACAATGGAGAATTCTTGCCCCACCCATTCGACTTTGCCATACTGACGGTCGCGTGTTGTGCCTGCCTCTTCGTTGACAATGGCCTGACGGGTCTTTGTCAGTCGGTTAAACAAGGTGGACTTTCCCACATTAGGGCGTCCTACGATTGCTACTAAATTTCCCATAACTGTATCTTATATCTTCTTTATTCCAAATTATAACCAAAGTTGCGCAACTCGCGATCGGAATTACGCCAATCCTTATCAACCTTGACAAAGGTTTCCAAGTAGATGCTCTTTCCGAAGAACTTCTCCAACGAACGGCGTGCTTCAGTCGCGACTTTCTTCAAGGCACGCCCCTCCTTGCCAATGATGATACCCTTTTGCGAATCACGCTCGACGTAAATGACCGCATTGATACGGATTGCTTTATCATCCTCCTTGAACTGCTCGACCACAACCTCCACACTATAAGGTATCTCCTTGTCGTAATAAAGGAGTATCTTCTCGCGGATAATCTCGGTCACGAAGAAGCGGGCCGGTTTGTCCGTCCATTGGTCTTTTCCGAAATAAGGAGGAGAATCAGGCAAGAGCTCACGCACACGGCGCAACACCACATCCACATTAAAGCGATTGGCAGCAGAGATAGGAATAATTTCAGCCGAAGGCAATGACTCGTGCCATTCCTCGACCAACGAAGTCAACTCCCCCTGATTAGAGAGGTCAATCTTGTTGACGAGCAAGAGGACAGGAACCTGCATCCGACGCACCTTCTCCAGAAATTCACTATTCTTATCAGGCTTTTCCACTACATCGGTCACATACAACAACACGTCAGCATCGGTCAGTGCCGACTCCGAAAAGTTCAGCATCGACTCCTGCAACTTGTAGTTAGGCTTCAATACACCGGGAGTATCCGAAAATACAATCTGAGTGTCCTCCGTATTCAATATGCCCATAATGCGGTGGCGCGTAGTCTGAGCCTTGAATGTAGCGATGGAAATACGCTCGCCGACCAAAAGGTTCATCAACGTAGATTTGCCCACATTGGGATTGCCCACGATATTAACAAATCCGGCTTTATGCATACTGTTCTATTCTAAAAAATAATGCGAGCTATAAGCAACAAGTGACGGGCAACCCATGCGGCTCTAACGGTCTCATGTACACTCCCACTTGCAGCTCGTAGCTCGCGTTAGCAATCTTTATTTACGTTCAGCCCCGTCATACCCCCACTTCAGATACAAAGCTCCGTAAGTGAATCCGGCTCCAAAGGCTGTAAATATCACATTGTCACCTTTCTTCAGTTGTTTCTCATAATCCCATAAACACAAGGGAAGCGTCGCTCCACTGGTGTTTCCGTAACGCTGAATGTTCACCATTACCTTTTCCATAGGGACTTCCAACCGCTGTGCCACGGCATCAATGATACGCATATTGGCCTGATGGGGAATAACCCAATCAATGCTCTCTTTGTCCAACCCATTACGCACAGCCAACTCTGTAGTAATGGCAGACATGTTTGAAACGGCATATTTGAATACGGTACGTCCTTCTTGGTACAGATAGTGCATCTTGTTGTCTATCGTGAAATATGAAGGAGGACAAACCGAACCGCCGGCTTTCATGTGCAAGAAGGGGAGTCCCTTACCATCAGTACGCAGGATAGAGTCTTTCACACCAAGATCTTCTGTCGTACCCTCCAACAGGACGGCAGCTGCACCATCTCCAAAAATAGGACACGTAGCCCTATCGGAATAGTTCACCATAGAAGACATCTTGTCAGCACCGACAAGAATGGCTTTTTTATGACGACCGGAAGAAATCATGGAAGCAACTGTCTCCAACGCATACATAAATCCACAGCAAGCAGCCTGAAGATCGAAGGCAAAAGCATTCTTCAACCCCAATTTGTCGCAAAGGATGGATGCTGTAGAGGGGAAATGATAGTCAGGCGTAGTCGTCGCGACAACCACCAAATCAATATCATCCGGATTGACGCCCGTACGCTGCACCAACTGCTTGGCAGCCTTGCGGGCCATGTACGAAGTACCCAATCCCTCCTCGTTCAGTATGCGTCTTTCCTTTACTCCTATTCGAGACATAATCCATTCGTCGTTGGTATCCACCATGCGTGACAACTCTTCGTTGGTCAACACATATTCCGGAACATATCCGCCGACGCCTGTGATTACTGCATTTATTTTCTCCATTAACCTTACACCTTATTATACAAAAGTAGCCGGAGAGCAACAAAATGCTCTCTGGCTATATTCTACGCTACGGCAATTAAACTGCAGCTTCTTTCTCGATTGCCAATTTACCTCTGTAATATCCGCAAGCCGAGCATACAGTGTGGTAAACGTAAAACTCTCCACAGTTAGGGCAAATTGCCAATGTAGGAGCTACTGCCTTGTCATGAGTTCTTCTTTTGGCAGTTCTTGTCTTTGATTGTCTTCTCTTAGGATGTGCCATTTCTTTTAAATGTTAATTGTTATCTAATATTTTCTTTAATTCATTCCAGCGAGGGTCTGAAATCTGTGAAGTACTTTCCAGGTCTTCGTCTTCTTCCATCTCCACTCCCGCCATATCTTCATCATCTGCGGATACCCGCAAATGCTTACTCAACTTTCCGGCCATAGCCTTGTTGCACTTTCCCGGAGCATGTACATGCTTCATAGGGATAGCCAACGCTATAAACTCATAGATGAACCAGGCGACATTTATTTCCCCTTCTTCTTCAGGAACAATCACCCAATCACCATCTTCTGCATAGTCCGAACCCAATTTGACCATCAGTTTGTCCGACGCAACAATTTCCTGCTCCATATCATCCAAACAACGGTCACACTGAATCACAACGACGCCTTCAATATCAAAAGACAATTCAAAAGCATCGCTCGCTGTCTGTTTCTTAACCTCCAAGGCCACATGAGCTTTACCCTTTCCTACCTCGGGGGCATCTATATCAGCAAAGAATTGATTATCCAAATCATATTCCAGACTCATAAGCGGAGCCTGCATTCCCTTCAAATCAATCTTATACTTTTCAAACTTTCCCATTAACAATAAAAATGTCAAAAGTCAGACTTCCCAATTCAACGTGTCCTATATATTTATTAATAGGTATATTCAGACTACACCTCGAAATCGGGCGACAAAGGTACGAATAATTATTCATTTACAAGCATAAAAGCATCGGAAAATCGTCAAATGCCCCTATTTTTTCAGTTCTATTCTAAATATAGTACCTTTATTAACCTCAGATGTCTTCACATAAATGCGTCCTTTATGATACTCTTCCACGATACGTTTGGCCAACGAGAGACCTAACCCCCACCCACGCTTCTTGGTTGTATAGCCAGGAGCAAACACCGATTTATAATGAGCTTTCGCAATCCCTTTACCCGTATCTTCTACATCTATCAGCACCTTCTTTTCCACATCCTGCACACTGATACGGATAACTCCACGGCCATCCATCGCATCAATGGCATTTTTGCACAAATTTTCAATCACCCATTCAAACAACGATGCATTTATCTTCACAACAATCTTATCCGACGGAATGTCCCTCACCATCTTCACTTTCTGAGATGTACGCCGCTCAATATAAGTCACCACACGATCCAACACCTCATTCAACGATTCCTCCTTCGGCTCTGGCATCGACCCAATCTTAGAAAAACGCTCAGCAATAACCTGTAACCGGTTGACATCCTTACTCATTTCCGGTATTAACTCATCTTCAGAATATTTATCTTTCAAAATTTCTGTCCAAGCCATCAACGAAGAAATTGGCGTACCCAACTGATGGGCCGTCTCTTTGGACAGTCCCACCCACACCTTGTTTTGTTCAGCCTTCTTCGAACTCAACAAAGCAAAAATAGCTACCACAACGAAAATCAGCACCACACCCAATTGGACATAGGGATACGAAGCCAATCGTTTGAGCAACAACGATTCATCATAACAAATTTCAATGTAATCATCCGCACTCTCCTCGTCCAACAGAATACGAATAGGAGTCTTCGTACTTAGCATCTCTTGGGCCATCATTTTCAGGAATTGTACCGAATCAGCAGACGTAGGAATCTCTACATTTCGATACGTCTGAACCTCACCCTCTTTATCAAGCACAATTACAGGAATCGTGTTATTACCATTGATAACCGTAAGCACAAGGTTCAAGTCTGTCTCCTCCGTTGCCTCATTCAACGTACGCATAGCTTCGGCCCACACTACCATCTTTTGTCCTTCTTCACGGGACAGGTCACGTACCAAGAAGTGAGAAACGCCCAAGGACAACAAGGCTATGACAACCGCCATAATCACCAAGATTATTTTTATCTGCTTAATTCTATCAATCCACTGCATAATATCTTTATACAACTAATATTTATAGAATAAACGTAGAATCAAGATTTTTAGTGTATAAAAATGAAAAGAGTACAATAATTACAGAGGGTGGGAACTTGAAATACGGTGTGCAATCTATAAAAGACAAAAAAAACAAAGGCATCTGCCAGTCTGGTCTGTCCACAAAAAAAGGGGACCCGTCTCATTCCTGAAACGGATCCCCCCATCAAAACGGCAGCGACCTACTCTCCCACCTTGGCAGTACCATCGGCGCGGTCGGGCTTAACTTCTCTGTTCGGAATGGGAAGAGGTGGAACCC
>JAFXDG010000023.1 GCA_017521285.1 Bacteroidaceae bacterium
CATGATGATGGTACATTAAAAATTCAGCTACAAATGTATGTGTAATTTCAATAAATGCAAAAGGAATGATTATTTAATTTCAAGTGTTGCACCCATTTTACATTCAAAACCATTCTTAATGGTCACAGAATTGGTGGCATCAAAGGTGGTTGAGCCACTTTCAATTACGACAGGCCCTTCTTCTACTGCAGAGGAAATGTTACGACCAATAACAATCTCGTCACCAGTCACAATTGATGTGCTGTTGAACGTTTGATTTTGAATTATTACATTGCTTTTCAAATTTGTAATTAATATTGGTTTATAATTATCTTTGGTGATACATAATTGATAATTTTCTAAAGTGTCAATTCCATGAAATACATATTTACAGGAATCTGTTACTGTTTGGAAATAACTTTGTCCATTATCGTTTTTGCTGGTCAATGTTATCGTATGTCCTATACTATCCAAGGTTTCATGTTTCAACGAACATCAAAATGAGCCGTCACCATCACACTTCGGGGACGCAGATGATATACGGTGAGACATTCCGTAAGGTCAGTATTGGTTTGTGAAACAAAGGTGTCAGTATTGAACAGGTTGCAGACCTCCAATACAATCTCCTGCTTCTTTTTTGTGCGGAAAGTGAAGGACGCGTCCATGAACGTATAATCTTTCTTGCCTTGAAAAGCGCTGTTGTGAGTGTGGTGTGCAGACACATTCATCAACAAACGGTTGGAGATGAGCGATGCATTCAGACTGATTCCTTGCGTGAAGGTGCGGATAGTATGCGCATAATCCGCAGAACGTGTGCGTAACAGCGACCAATTATAATCATAATCTATTCTTAACGGTTGTATGATGTCTGCCGCTGCATGACCATATATGGAATAGGTGTCACTGTGGGAATCCGTCGCAACAGATTGACGCAATATGCGGTTTTCGCTACGATGATAATCGGCCGTAGTTTCCAACCTTGCCTTGTGCCAGTCAAATCCTTTGCTGATGTTTCCCATGAGTGAATACCTGTCGGTATGGTTCGGCATCCTTCGGACAGACATTACCGTATGTGCATTCTCGTCTATGTCCGTTCCATAAGCCACATCACTCCACGAACGGCTTGCATTACCCTGCACATAGGCAAAGAATTCATTGAGGATGTCTTTGTAGGTGATCTTTACATTCACAGAGGCGGAATAACTGTCAGACAGGTCGGGCACATAACGGTTCAAGGTGCGGTAATTACTCATGATACAAGTTGTGATGAGCCGGTTCCATCCCGTCTGGTCCATTCCATAGCTACCCCCACCGGTAAAAGTCCAACTGTCCGTAGCCCTCCACAGGAGGCCGAACGATGGTGAGAAAAATAACCTGGTCGCATCTGTCTCGTTGATGACATCCGTGTAAGCCAACGCCAACGGCAGGGTGAATGTCATGCGGAAATCATTCTTCACATACCTCAATGTGGCCCCGACATTTCCCCGCACAGAGACATAATCCATCCTGCCATTGTCCGGAGTGATGGCCCTCAACAGGGATTCCATTCCTACATAATCCACATGGACCGATGCGGTCGGTACGATAGTCCATCGGTGACGGCGAAGGTCCTTTATCAGTGACAGATTGTTTGCCGAACTGATCCTTGTCAGTTCCACTTCCTGACGCGCCTGCATATCCCCATTGACCGAAAGCGCCTGTGGAGTGGTCTGTATGGAGTTCCGGCTGGCCAGTTCGAATCCGCCTCCTCCCTCAGTGCGGTGCACCCACCGGGTGAGATTCGAAAGGCCAAGATTACGGCTGTGGGCATATTGGCGGATATGTTTGTCGTTTGACACGACCGTACCATTGGCTTCTGTCCACTGTCCTGCAAGTTTAAGTGTGTTGTGCAGGAAATGTTTCTCTGCATTGTTTTCGTAGGCAAGTTGTATGGTTGCATCGTTTGTTGTGTGACGTGAAGACACATCTTCGGTCAGCAGACGTATGTCTGTATCCGGCAGGATGTATGCAGTCTGCTGGTATGAGCTGCGCCGTTGGATATCGTGGGTATAGGTGAGGTTGTAGTGTAACTGTGCCGTTTCACTCAACTTGTTCAGGTTGTTCAGGTTCAGTGTATGCTTGTTGTTGCGCAAAGTGGTACCGACGGGAGAACTGCCCGGTGTCAGGATATCAGTCAGTATAGCGGCTCCCAACCTGTCCCCACCATAGTACTGTGCGGCACGGTTGCCTCCCCTGCCTGTGTTCTCATTGCCATAGAAGATGACATGTTGCCGTCGTTTGCCGAAGTACATCAGATTGATGCCCGTGTCCCACAGCATACCGTCATCGTATCCCAATCCTATGTCGAATGCCCGTGTCCATGTCCCTTTGGCCGTATCCTTCAGTTTTAGGTTGATGGCCGCCGATTCAGGAGGCACTTGGTCTTTCAGGGCTTTCACATGTTCGTGGTTCTCCAAAACCTGTACGGTGGCCACATCGTCAGCTTTTATTCCCTCGGTGGCAATGCTGTAACGTCCTTGCAACACGTCCATGTTTTCAATGTAGAAATGGTTGATTGGCACTCCCTGATACTTGATGACTCCCCCCTCAATGTTTATACCCGGAAGCTGCCTCAGTACATCGCCGATGGTACGGTCGTGCTCCCTGGTATATGCAGCCACCAGATAGTTCAGCGTATCACGGTTTCCCCACAGCTTTTGAGCCTTTATCTGCACTTCGCGCAAAGCAATGCTCTCCTCTTGTACCTTGAAGTCCAATGTCTGGTTCTTTACACTAATCCTTCGCACATCAGGCTTTACATTGAAACCTGTCACACGAACTAACAGTTCGTCCAGATCTGTTGCAACCTGTATTATATAGCGTCCCTGCTCATCAGTCATGGTATAGGCTACGATACTTGAGTCTATGGGATTAAGCATAGTCACAATGCCGGTTTCCAAAAGAGTCTCCCCACAGTGTATCTGCCCATTGATGGTGACCGTGTCACGTTGCGCGTTAATATTTAGCCCCAATAAAACAGAAAAGATAGTGAACAAAGCCCTGTACATTTCTTCTTTCATTTTTTTTCTATGGGGTAATAAGGCATCGCATCATGTTCTGACCCTTCCAAAGTAAATCTGATACCATAGTCAGCAGCAAAAAGACCATGGTCTTTATGAGCCATTGCTTCCATTTTCAACGCACGAGTGCGTTTGATAGTGCGAATTTCCTCATCAAAAATCATCATCTGCTTCTCTTGCTTCGGTTTCTCAATACCTTTAGCCGTGAAATGGTATTCGTTCTTTGTGTCAGCTATCTCCAATATGAGTCCTGGTAATCCTTGGAATTTCCACGGTCCATATCCCAAAGGAACATCAGGTGTGAACCAAGCTTCGTATTCGCGGCCACGGAATGAACAGGTTGCACGCTGGCAATTGTACCCCAAAATGTCCTTTCTTTCAGGCATCAACTTCCAGCTTATTTTAGGTTGTGCTTCGGTGTATTGGAAAACTCCTGCTGCATCCAAATTGACAATCTGTGTCAGTGCTCCTTTGTCCGGATATCCCATAAAAGTTTCTCCTAAAAGAGCATGAAGGTTGGGTTCTAAATGCCATCTGTTTTTTTGGTGGAATATAGTGAATTGTTTTATCATTGTATTATGCTCTTCCACCACATAACTATGGGCGATACCATTTCCAATCTCTAATATTAACGTTCCTGTTTCCCGCCAATCTTCTGCACGATATTGGTTCGGATAGTCACACAATTGGTCAAGTTCATAACTGACCACTATTTCAGCGAGTCCTATCGGCCGCATTTTTATTTCTTGGGCCATAGTCATCACACATGAGGAAATGATTGCACAGAATAATAATAATTTCGTTTTCATTTTTTTTAAATTATAGATTAATTATAGATGAAATAGGCGTATGCCATAGCATTTCGGGTGTTTTGAATGCAAATAAAAAGGATTTATCCAACAAAAGCAAATATGTATAGTGTGAATTAAGAATATTTTAATGTTGAATTAACCTCGCTTGTTTTTTGATTTGATGAGTTATTATATTATGAATCTCTTCTCACACCGCAAAGATAATGTGTTTATAAATCCTCCCCCTTGTTACACAAAAGTGTGAAAATGAAGTTGAAACGAAAATTTTCGCCCTCCCGTGCCACAAATGCAACATTTGAACCTTGAATGTGGACTATGAAAGTCAGCGTATGGAGTCTGGAAATCAGCGGATGGACTATGAAGATGCGGATGTCAGACACGAAAGAACCGTATCTTCCGTGCTTAACATCCGTGTCTTGGTTCTATTTGTTGAGGTATTGAATGGCAGATGGCGATGGCTGTTGGCTATGGCAGATGGCTATGGCAGATGGCTCGGAACCTTGAACTTTGAACCTTAATCCCCCCGAATAGCTTGATATCACTCCTTCTCCTTTGCCCACACCTGATAGAGCGTGGATGAGAGCCAATAGATGAGGAATGCCGAGAAGAAACCGGCAATGGAGTCTATCAGGTAGTGCGCCTGAATATAGACGGTGGCACCGCAAAGCAATAGGTAGAAGGGGAACATGCCCCACATGAGCCGGCGGTTGGCCTTTCCTGCCAATATCATCAGGATGGTGGACATGCCCACATGCGAACTGGGGAAGGCGGCCGTGGGACGCTCGCCAGAGGCTTGTGCCGCCTCTACCAGACGGAAGAAGAATCCGTCGATGGCATCGGGGTTGGGCATCAGTTCGGAGTGGTGGAGGAAGTAATCGCCCACCTCGGGAAAATGCCCGGCCGCAGCCTGCACAGGGGTGATGGCATGGAAATAGAATTGGGGTCCCGTGACGGGTAGGAATATATATATGAGGTAATAGACGAAGAAGGAGCAGAGGATGACGAAACTCGTGCGCATAAACCCTTCGTAACGGGCAAAGAAGTAGTAGAAGACGACGAGGAATATCATGGGATAATAGGCCCAATAGCCCATGTTGAAGGCTTCGCTCCACCATACGGTGTGACACGTCTCGCTGAAGCAGAGGGAGGGCTGGCAACCGAACAGGGCCTCTTCGCACTGGGCAAACAGGTGGTCGAGGTTGGGGAAAAGACGGTTGAACTCATACGTGTCGGGGTACCAATAGGCCAGCAGTCCCATCTGTGCCACCACGCGGATGAACTGTGTGAGCCGGCAAGGGCGCCATTGGTAGAGTGTGAAGCTGACAATCGTCATAAGTACAATGGCCATGCGCTCCAGCAACTGGATGGCGGGATGATCCAGCTGCATGTAGAAACAGAAGATAAGCAGGGTGGTGAAGACGTTGTAGGCCAGACTTATCCATTCGATGGCAAACAGGCCGTTACGCTTTTCTATGGGGGTGGTCAGTGTGTCGATTAAAGCCATTTTTCTTGTTTATACCACGCAATGGTCTCGCGCACGCCACGCTCCAAGTCATACTGAGGTGTCCACCCCAGTTCCTTTTCCAACGGAGCCGTGTCGCATTGCCAGTTGCGTTGTTTCATAATCTGATATTTATCTTTGTTCAATGTGCAGGTTTTCCCCACGAGCGAAGCTCCCCATCCGGCCACATAGGAGATGAGTTTCAACAGCCAGAGAGGACTCTTGATGCGGAGCACCCATGGGTTGCCCAACTCGCGCTGGATAAGGTCGCTGAAGGTGCGGCTTTCGTAGATGCCTCCGTCGCTGACGAAGTAGGCGCGTCCCGTAGTGCCCTTCTCCACAGCCCGATAGATGGCGCTCACCAGGTCCTTCACATAAATGAAGGTAATCTCTTGCCGGCGATAGCCTACGGAGAAGTCGGTGTGTCCCTTGATGCTCTTGGCCATCAGGAAGTAGTCCCGTTCGCGAGGGCCATACACGCCGGTCGGACGGAAGATGACAGTAGGAAGCCGGTCGCCCAAGCTTTGCAGATACTGTTCGGCACGGAGCTTGCTGCGCCCGTAAGCGGTATTGGGTCGGGGTGTGTCGTGCTCGGTAATGGGGGCATAGAGGCAGGGAGAGCCTTGGGGAAAATCGGGATGAGCCACCTCTTCGCGGATGGGGCCGAAGACACTGAGCGAACTGAGATAGACAAACTGGCGGGGAGTCACTCCTGCCTGCATCAATCCCTCGACCAGGTGGCGGGTGTACAGATGATTGTTCCGCTCAAAATCCTCTTCGCGCGGACACTTGGTGACACCGGCACAATGGATGACCACGTCCCACCCGGCATGTTCCTGCTGATGGACCGTCAGTTGGCCCGCCAATGCGTCAGGCGAAGAGAAGTCCAGCTCGGCAAACTTCAACCGCGCATCCTGCAAGTAGCGCCGGCTGCTGCTCCGCCGCACACCTGCCCACACTTCGTGTCCCTGCCGAAGTCCCTCTTCGCAAAGGAAACTGCCAATGAAACCGCTGGCTCCGGTGACTAATATTTTCATGAGTTTTCGCTTTTTCGGCCGCGAAGATACAATTTTTATAAATAACTGTCAAAAAAACATCCAACCAACCGAATATTTTGTTTCCTTTGTAGGCATAAAGCAAGCTGATGCTTGCACATAACCCGTAAAAGAAGAAAAGAAGATGGGGAAATTTGAAAAGAAAGCAGGAAAAGGGCTCAACAAAAGAGCTCTGACGGATTTGTTGGTCGAACTGTTTCGCAACAATCCTGATTGGGAGTTTACCCTCAAGCAGATATATGCCGACCTGTACCTGAAGACGCATCCGCTGAAGATGCTCTGCATGGACATTCTGTCGGACCTGGTGCTGGACGAGTACATCCGCGAACTGTCGCGCGGACGCTATAAGCTGAATAATATGGGACAGACGCTGGAGGGAATCTTCCAACGCAAGCCCAGCGGACGAAACACCTTCCTGCCTGCCGATGGAAGTGCACCAGTGAGCATTGCGGAGCGCAACTCGGCACATGCCCTCGATGGCGACCGTGTGAAAGTGGCCCTCTTTGCCAAACGCCGCGGACGGGAGAAGGAAGGCGAGGTGATAGAAATCATCGAACGCGCCAACGACACCTTTGTAGGTACCCTGCGCGTGGAGAAGAGCTATGCCTTCCTGCTGACCGAGACACGCACGTTGGCCAACGACATCTTCATTCCCAAAAGCAAACTGAAGAACGGCAAGGATGGAGACAAGGCTGTGGTAAAGATTGTGGATTGGCCCGAAGATTCGCGCAACCCCATCGGACAAGTGCTGGACATTTTGGGAAAGACAGGAGAGAACAATGCCGAGATGCATGCCATCCTGGCCGAATATGGTTTGCCCTACAAGTATCCCGAAGCGGTAGAGCGTGCTGCCGACATGATACCCGACGAAATACATCCGCAGGAGCTGGCCAACCGTGAAGACTTCCGCGGAGTACCCACCTTCACCATCGACCCGGCCAACGCCAAGGACTTTGACGATGCCCTTAGCATACGCCCCTTGAAAGAGGGATTGTGGGAAGTGGGTGTACACATTGCCGACGTGACCTACTATGTGCCCGAAGGGGGTATCATAGACAAGGAGGCTTACCGTCGTGCCACCTCTGTCTATCTGGTTGACCGCACCATCCCCATGTTGCCCGAGCGCCTGTGCAACCAGCTCTGTTCACTCCGCCCCGATGAAGACAAATTGGCCTACTCTGCCATTTTCCACATCAACGACAAGGCCGAGGTGAAGAACAGCCGCATTGCCCGCACCATCATCCGTAGCCAACGACGCTTCACGTATGACGAGGCACAGGAGATTATAGAAGGAGGCCCCCATCCCAGCCTTCCAGACCCCATCCCCAGCCTTCCCCAAGGGGAAGGAGTAGATACTTCTGTCATAGATGAGAAAAACATTTTACGCCCCTCCCTTGTGGAGGGGAAGGGGGAGGGCCCGTCTTTCAAGGATGAAATCCTTACCCTCAATCGCCTGGCACAACGCTTGACGGAGAAACGTTTTGCTGCCGGAGCCATCAACTTCGACCGTGTGGAGGTGCGCTTCCACATCGATGAAAACGGCAAGCCACTCGGCGTTTATTTCAAGGAGTCGAAAGAGGCCAACAAACTTATTGAGGAGTTCATGCTGCTGGCCAACCGCACCGTAGCCGAAAGCATTGGCAAAGTACCCAAGAACAAGAAAGCCAAGGCATTCGTCTATCGCATACACGACCTGCCTGACCCCGAGAAATTGGATAACTTGAAGCAGTTCATAGCCCGCTTCGGTTATAAGCTGCGTACAGGTGGCACCAAGGGGGAAATGAGCAAGGGCATCAACAAACTGTTGGCCGAAGTGCATGGCAAGGCCGAGCAGAACCTCATCGAGACCATCTCGCTGAAGACAATGCAGAAGGCCAAGTACAGCACTCACAACATCGGGCACTACGGGCTGGCCTTTGACTACTACACCCACTTTACATCGCCCATCCGCCGCTATCCGGACATGATGGTGCACCGCCTGCTTACCCGATACCTGGGAGGCGGACGCACCGTGCAACAACAGAAATACGAAGAGATGTGTGAACATTCATCGGCCATGGAGCAACTGGCGGCCAGTGCCGAGCGTAGCAGCATCAAGTACAAGCAGGTGGAGTTTATGAGCGAACACCTCGGACAGGTGTACGACGGTGTGGTGAGCGGTGTGACCGATTGGGGACTCTATGTGGAAATTGAGGAGAACAAGTGCGAGGGTATGATTCCTATGCGCGATTTGGGTGATGATTACTACGAGTTCGACGAACGCAACTATTGCCTGGTAGGACGCCGCACCCGCCAACGCATCAGTCTGGGTGACAAGATGAAGATACGCGTTGCCAGTGCCAACCTGGAGAAGAAACAGCTCAACTTTGCCCCCGTTGACGACAATGCCCATTCGCATGGTCCCCGTGGCCGCAATCGCCAACTACGTGGCGAAGAACCTGACTTCAGTGAAGAGGGATGGCAATAAAGGGATAATTCGCACATTTGCACAAACGGACAGAAACGACTATGATTTGGAATCGTATAAAAACTGGTGTATTGGCAGCCTTGATAGCCCTCGTATGCTTCGCTATAAATTATAGCAGAGAGGAGAACAAACCGAGGGGGGAGAATCCGCGCGGCATCTATAAGATGACAGCTCTCGTGGGAAAGCAGGGAGAGGTGGCGGCACCGTATGAGCAATACAAGATTTGTACGGACAGCGTGACGTTGCATTGCTCCGTCAGTGGCCGCGAGTTCTTCATCAGCAAGAACGACGAAACGGTGTTCAACTACACCGGTGACACGCCCAAAAGCCCTACAGACAAACGCTCGCTGATATACGACAGCAATCACGAGCACTTCACGCTGAAATGGTGGAGCCGATACAGCAACCATATCCACTTCCCCAGCAACGACTGGTGTCTGGAGAAATACCAATCGGGGGTATATTCAGCGAATGCCCGTCCGTTTTTCGATGCCATCACAGGCGTCATCAAGGCGGACGACACCAATCCCTTCATCGGCACGTGGCAGATGATTCGCCAAGTTGACAATCTTGACGAACATGCCACCCCAACCATTGGGGACGAGCCGTGGCATCCGTCGTTTGTCATCTTCATGCCCAAGCATATCGTCATGACTTCGCGGGGAAATGGCATCATCTTTGATGCTCTGTATAGCGAGCGGAATGCCGTCATCTATAACACTCTCATCCGTCAAGTGAAGTGGTTGGCCGACGATTGCATCGCCATTGCTTATAACTCAAAGGAGGGTACTACCCACTACGAGATTCTGCAACGCGTCAACGACGAAGTGCCCGTATTGCAGAAAATTGCAGGATTGTTTATGAAATTTTGAGATGAATAAAAAGAAAACAGGAAGAACAGGACTTCCATAAGTTATCCGAATAAATCGGAATGTGTGCCAGTTCCTGTGAAAAGTAAAGTTAGTTCAGTGTCATTTTGTTCCCAAATCAACAGCCAATCCCCTTTCAGATGACATTCCCAACAGCCAGCATAATTACTTGATAGTTTATGTGGCCGATAGTTGGCGGGCAAAGTACCATTGGCTTCAAGCAGCCGGATTGCCTGTTTGAGCAGTTCCATGTCATATCCCCGCTTGCGACATCGTTCAGTGTCTTTGCGGAATGTTTTGGTCATTTTTATTTCATACATGGCTCAGATTCCTAACGATTGGAACATATCCTCGGAAGAAGAGAAACTTTCCACACGTCCATCACGTATATCCTCTTGTGAACGGAGATAGCTGCTTTTTTTCTTCGTATTCAGTTTTTCTACCAAAATACCCAATTCCTTCAAGTAGGTCATCAATGCACGTCCGCTATTAGTTCGTTCATTTATTTTTATTGCGTAAGTTGCCATATCTTTGTAGCTTATTATTTCTTCTGCAAAAATATCCAATCTTTTGAATCTTTCCAAACAAATGGGTAAAAAAATAAAATAGTTCCTCGAAACTTATAACTTATTGGTATTTATTGCTACCTTTGTCGCTGAATTTTAACTACATAATCATGAAAAAATCACCAATTATCCTTATCTTGTTGGCAATAATAAGTTTCACAGGATGCAAACGAAATGCGAGCGAGACACAAAAGACATTGACTTCCAGTGACTCGACAGCTGTGATTGAGCAAGTAGAGAAAATGTACAACGAGGTGTTTGGTTACTACAACAAACGTGATTTCAAAACAATAAAGAACGGGAAGAAATTCTTTTCCAAGAAACTGAAAACACTTTGGGAAGAACTGCCTGCGGATTATGCCGTTATCGATGCTGACCCATGGACTTGGACACAAGAGCCGGACAGTTTTGTTTTTCAGACAGTAAAACTGAACCGATTGGCGAAAGACTCTGCCGTAGTGAAGACTACAGCACAATGCTTCGGTCACATCTCCACCAAAGCTGGAGATGTGTATGATTGTGGAATCAGCCAAATGACTTTAAGGTTAGTTCGTGAGGATGGCCGTTGGTTTGTCGATGATTTCAGAGATAAAGACGAAAGACCTCATTCATCCCTCACGCACATGATACAGGACTTCAAGCGCGAACAAGAGGCAAGTCGGCGGGTAGAAGCCATCTACAACGGACTGTTTGCCTGCCAAAATAAGAATGAAGATTTTGATACGGATTCATATATATCCACCAACTTGAAGACTTTGTGGGAAAGTTTGCCAGAGAACGAACTTGTCTATAGCGCCAACGTGTGGACGGGGCTTCAAGACTTCGACTCACTTATTCTTGAAGGATCTGGAGCTGATGGGCAAAGAAACGGTTGGCGAAGGGATGAAAGACGGAAAGACACGATTGTTGTATCTGTTCGCTTCCGAGCTTTCGATGGAGGAGAAATTAACACCGCACATGTAAAAATGGTGTATGAACGGAATGGCTGGTATATTGATGATATTGTCCACACGTTCAAAGGTGAAGAATATTCGATTGTTGAAATTGCAAAGATGCAGATACCTGACTCTGTTGCCTATTATTATAAAGCTGCAACAAACGGAGAAAGCAACATCATTGAACTGAAGTACAAAGACGGGGAGATTACCGACGGTTACTTTTGGGGTACCAGCGACGAGTTCAGCGATGCACGAGAGGGGTATTATCCCGGTTTTGCCGTATGGCCAATGAAAGAGATACAGGTGAATGACAATATCCTGACCTTCCTGATTGATTCTCGTGGAGAGACATACAGCAGCGGCCCTGTCAGTGTGGAGATTCATTCGATGGCAGAAGCCTTTGAGAAAGGGTATCATCCGTGG
This sequence comes from Bacteroidaceae bacterium, assembly GCA_017521285.1. Taxonomy (GTDB): domain Bacteria; phylum Bacteroidota; class Bacteroidia; order Bacteroidales; family Bacteroidaceae; genus Phocaeicola_A. The sequence continues at coordinate 11,670 of JAFXDG010000023.1, forward strand.
ATGCAGAAGTCACGTTTCTTTCAAGACACCGTGCGCTACACCTGTACACTTATGTCCAAAGTTCTTATTCTAAATGGAAAGTCGAAATACTACACCGATAGTAGTATTTTTAAAAAGATGCTTTTAAAGGAGCTAAAGGAACAAGACCGAAGTTGTGGATATGAAGAGGAGAACAGACAAGAGGAAAAGTCCCTTGGAAACATTAGCCCCAAAGAGGTTCATCCAGTGTCAGATATCAGCAAAGCTGAGTTTGAACGGTTATACAACCTGTTTGATACAGGAAAACTACCCTTAGAAGAATGGAAGAAATATAAGGACGATATCATCTATCGTGACCTGTATAGCGAAGCTTGTAGTTGGTATTGCCGTGGTAATGTGTTTTCGTTGACGGCATCAAGCCAATTACAAGCCGACAAGGACTCTGCTTATGCCGCCAAGAATGCCCACGACTCCAACCACGAAAGTGTGTGGATAGAAGGAGGCGACGGACAGGGCATTGGCGAATACCTGTTGTATGAATTTGCAGGCATGTGCCCACGCATCAATACGGTAAAGATACTGAACGGACATGTAAAAAGTGACAAAGATTGGTGTAACTGGTCACGCGTGAAACTACTGAAGATGTATTACAACGAAACCGATTATGCAATCCTTGAACTGGAAGATAGCCGCACGTTGCAATGCTTCGATGTAGGTCTGCTTGGCTACAATGACAAGAATGCTGCTAATTGGACGCTGAAGTTTGAGATACTTGATGTTTATCCTGGTGAGAAATACGACGATACCGCCATCTCCGAATTATACTTTGATGGAGTGGATGTGCATTAAACAATGATCAATTATATAAAACCGTTATTATGAAAAGAATAGTCCCATTTTTAATCCTCGTGACATTATTCTGTTTGGGATGCACCTCAGGAAACAAAGCGAGTGAAGGAAGCGAGAACAACGTTGACACGGTGCGTGTGGTGAAAAGAGAAACATTCGTCGTGCCCCGGCAAGAACTGATTGACGCATACAACCAAATACACGAGAATGTGGTGATGAAGAGCCTTCAAGCCGAATTGGGAGGAAAGGCGTTGCGTGACAGTATGATGAACGGTGTAGAGACGCTGAAGGCGATAGTCGAACAGGAGCCTCTATACTCGTTTGCTTACACACTGTTGGTGCAATTCCAATATGCCTTGAAGCAATACGATGATATGTTTGCCACACTCGACAAGGCGGAAAAGGCTCTTTACGATGACCCCAATGTGCCTGCTCTCCGTGCCTGCATACTTGTTGATATGGGACGGGATGCAGAAGCCGATGAGTATTTCCGAAAAGCCATTGCCATAGAAAAGGAGTTCTTGGAAAAGGGGGTTGACATCAACAGGGACATCAATATCTGTTCGCTGAATGCTTTCTTGGATTCAACCTATTCGTTCAAAGAGGGGATGAAAGCCGTGCTCAACAATCCGCAATACAACAAGGCGGAAAAGGAGATGCTGGCTCCTTTTGTCGAGGCCATCGAAGCAGACGAAGAATCCCACTTCGACCGACAGGAGGTAGCCAGAAGTGCCATTGGCGTTGACTTGTACCAATTGGAGGAATAATTTTTGTAATTGATTAATATAAGAAGAGGATGAGTCCAAGTGGGCCCATCCTCTTCTTTTGATTCATTATTATAAAAAGCATTGTTATTGCACTTCCCAAATGTCGTTGGTCATGAGCAGTTCCTGGAAGTTGTGGTACTTCTTCATGCCAGACACTTCGTCGAGCTGCTGATGAACAGCTTCGTTGTAAGTGGGCGCTTCCACGTCGCGGATGACACCGAGCGCAATGGGGAAATCGGGACCTTCCATCAGAGCGAGCTTCATCTGCAGGGTGTTGTCCTGGCAATGGGCATCGTGCACAAGGATGTCTTTCTCGGTGATACCGTTCTCACCCAACTTCACAACCTTCAGACCGAAGCCTTCCTGCATGAGGCCGAACTCCTTGTTCTCTCCGAAAATCATGGGTTTTCCATGCTCCAGATAGATGGCGTTCTTGGCGCGACCGGCTGAAGTATAGACTGACTCGTGAGTACCATCGTTGAAGATGACGCAGTTCTGCAGAATCTCACATACTGAAGCACCCTTGTGGTTAGCAGCAGCTTTCAGCACTTCTACTGTACCGGCAGCGTCAGTGGCCACGGCACGGGCAAAGAAGCGTCCACGGGCACCGAAGCAGAGTTCGGCAGGACGGAAGGGGTCTTCCACTGTACCATAGGGAGACGATTTGCTGACAAAACCACGCGGAGAGGTGGGTGAATACTGTCCCTTGGTGAGTCCGTAGATGCGGTTGTTGAGCAGAATCATGTTGATGTCGATGTTACGACGTACGGCATGGATGAAGTGGTTACCACCGATGGCCAATCCGTCACCATCGCCGGAAATCTGCCACACGCTCATGTTGGGGTTAGCCACCTTGAAGCCTGTAGAGATGGCAGCTGCACGACCGTGGATGGTCTGCATGGCGTAGGTATTCATATAGTAAGGCAGACGGCTGGAGCAACCGATACCTGAGATGACTGCTGTTTCGTGGGGAGCAATGCCCAGTTCGGCCATTGCCTTGTGCAGCGACGCCAAGAAGAAGTGGTCGCCACAACCCGGACACCAACGAGGTTGTCCTTTTTTGAAATCTTTTGCACTATACATAGTGGATAATATTTATTTAGAACACAGAGACACAAAGACACAGAGGCTTCATACTATACTTTAATGTTTTGGAGATGAGAAAAACTCTGTGTCTCCACGTCTCTGTGTTCCATAAAACAATACGTATTAAATTGAATCCTTATTTAATTATTTCCTCAAATGCTTTCACCAACTCGGCTACCACGAACGGCTGTCCCTTCACCTCGTTATACTGATACGGTACGAAACCATCGACTTTCATGCGGAGGTATCCGGCAAACTGTCCGAGGTTCTGCTCGGCAACCACTACCTTGGGATACTTCTTCAGCACCTCGGCGGTGTTCTTGGGCAGCGGGTTGAGGTGGGTGAAGTGAGCCAGTGCTACTTTCTTGCCACGCTGGTTCATCTCCTGCATGGCAGAATAGAGATGGCCGTACGTTCCACCGAAACCGACAATCAGCAGGTCGGCATCGTCGGCACAACCTTCCACCTTCACATCGGGCACAGGGATGCGCTCAACCTTTTCGGCACGGAGGCGGCACATGAGGTCGTGGTTATCGGGAGCTGTAGAGATGGCACCCGTCTTACTGTCCTTTTCCAATCCACCGAGGATGTGGGTATAACCTTCCTGTCCGGGGATAGCCCAATAGCGTACGCCTGTCTCGGGATTGCGCTGATAGGGAGTATAGTTGTCCTTCATCTCGGGAGTGACGTAAGGAGGATTGATGGCGGGATAGCTGGCCAAGTCGGGCAACTTCCAGGCACCAGAACCGTTGGCCACGAACGCATCGGTGAGCAGCACCACCGGAGTCATGTGCTCAAGGGCAATCTTACAAGCATCGTAAGCAGCATCGAAGCACTGGGTGGGTGAAGCTGCGGCAATCACGGGCATAGGCGATTCGCCGTTACGTCCGAAGAGAGCCTGCAACAGGTCGGTCTGCTCGCTCTTGGTGGGAAGTCCGGTTGAAGGGCCTCCACGCTGTACATTCACCACCACCAAAGGAAGTTCGGTGATGACAGCCAGATTCATGGCCTCGCTCTTGAGGCAGACACCGGGACCTGACGTAGAGGTAACGGCCAATGCACCGGCAAAGGCTGCACCCACGGAGGTGGCACATCCGGCAATTTCGTCCTCACACTGTACGGTGGTCACGCCCAATGATTTGTGCTTGGCCAACTCGTGCAAAATGTCCGTAGCCGGTGTGATGGGGTATGAACCAAGGAAAAGACGAAGACCTGCTTTTTCGGCAGCGGCAATGAGTCCGTAGGCCGTGGCTTTGTTTCCACTGATGTCCATATACTTGCCCGGCACTTTCACGGTGGTTTCTACCTTATAAGTATGGTCTACCGAAGCGTGGGTGTTGTGTCCGTAGTCGTAACCCGCACGGATAACCTTGATGTTGGCTTCAGCAATGGTGGGTTTCTTGGCAAACTTCTCGCGCAGATAGTTCTCGGCAATAGCGAGGTCGCGGTTGAAGAGCCAGCATACCAAACCGAGGGCGAACATGTTGCGGCACTTCAGCATGGCCTTGTTGTCCATACCCGTGTCAGCCAGACAATCTTTCACCATCTGTGTGATGGGGGCGGCAATCACATCCTGCTTGATGCCCATCTCGGCAATGGGGTCTTCAGTCTGGAAGGCAGCCTTCTCCAGGTCGCTCTTCTTGAAACTGTCTGTATCAATGATGATACAAGCCGTGGACTTCGCAAACTTATACTGTGTTTTCAATGCGGCAGCATTCATCGCTACCAACACGTCGCACTGGTCACCGGGAGTAAACACTTTGCCTGCACCGATGTGCACTTGGAATCCCGATACACCTGTGAGTGAACCTTGCGGAGCACGGATGTCCGCCGGATAGTCGGGAAATGTACTGATGTCATTACCTACAGTGGCCGAAATTGTAGAAAAGATATTTCCAGCCAACTGCATTCCATCGCCTGAGTCGCCAGAGAAACGAACCACCACCTGGTCCAGTTCCTTGACTTTCATTTCATTTGCCATATATTTATTGTTTATGAGTTTTTTCGTTTTTTACTTATGGATTCAGGCTACTGGCTACTCTTCATTGGTAGCTCGTCGCTCGTCACTTATTAACGGAGCGCAAAGTTCGGAAGATTTCGCGATATAGCAAAATAATTTCTATAAAATCTTTTGTTTTTAAATCAAAATGACACCTTTTTGGTGATTTTTGGCTTCATTTTGAAAGAATAACATCTATTATGGCCTATTTGAGACAAAATAAAAAATGGGAACACCTTGCGATGTCCCCATTTCATTCTTTTGCCCGTAAGTAAATTACTTACGCAAGCCAAGAGCCTTAACGATAGCACGGTAGCGGTTGATGTCGCGATCCTTCAAGTAGTTGAGGAGGGCACGGCGCTTACCTACCAACATAGTCAGTGCTCTTTCAGTGCTATAATCTTTACGGTTCTTTTTCAAGTGCTCCGTCAAATGGGAAATACGGTATGAAAACAAAGCAATCTGGCTCTCAGCTGAACCAGTATCAGTGTTAGACTTTCCGTATTGTCCAAAGATTTCTTGCTTTTTAGCAGCGTCTAAATACATAATTGATTAACTTTTAAAACGTAAAACTTTATTTTGCGGGTGCAAAGGTACAACTTATTTTCTGACGGACAAGAGTTTTGCGCACTTTTTCTTCATTTTTAGTGCAAAAAGGATAAAAGAAGTGCATTCCTATACCTTATTATATATATTATAATGCCATTTTTGCAATTCTCGTAAAGGAAAGGCGAGAGTATTAATTCACTACTATTCTTCGCCCCATACGAATAGTAATCTTTTGGGTGTATGGTAACGTGGAAGGACAGATATCATGATTTGGATGTGCACCTCTTGTTGGTTTTGTATCCGTCTTCCGCGTTACAAACGCGAAGGGATGTGGGTCAATCACGAGTGATAATGAACTTTTTTCCTAAGCGCAGGCTGTCCTGGCTTATTTCCTTGAACGAATATCTTTTGAGTTCAAAGAAATCGAGCATTTGGTTTATCATCGCAATTTTTTGGAACTCGCATACCCTCTGTTCTGAATCATACATTACCTGTCTGCCGTCCCACAGCCAATTTTGCTCTTGATAATAGTCATAATCATCAATCTTCCTTTTTGCAATAGCTGGGAATCGTGTCGGATTGCGATAATTGTCACGCTCGGGGGACATGACAGGGTCTTCTTTACCACCGATAACATGGCACTTTATGTTTTGGGGTTCTACATAAAAGTACATGCTGTCATTCTTTTCCATATAGAAGCCTTTAACCTTGACATCAAATCTCCTATGAGGCCAAAACTTATGCCCCATCATATCCCGACCTTTTACCTTGAGAATAAAAATGTTGTCCTTTTTGAAGTTGATATGTGCCTTGCCTGCATTGTATCCCCAATATTGATACATATCATCCGGACATTTCCACTTTCCCAGAATGTCTTGTGAAAAAGACTCTTGGGGGAAGAGTAAGCATATCAGGCTTATTATGATACAGGCTTTGTTAAAGGGCATAGCTGCAATAGTTTTCCAAATTCTCTTTTTCATGTCAGTTATCGTTTAAGTTATTTAATAAGGTGGATGATTCTTTTTCGTCCAATGGTGCAACAAAGGTACGATGTAAAAATTATGATGCAAAAGAAAATGTGGAAAATTTACTTTGGGGCAACAGACTCTTCATTTCCCGAGTGAGAAAAGTGGTGATGATAACTGCTTGGAAATTAGGCGAAATGAATATTTTTAAGAAAGTGACTTCTGTGTGATATTTTGGGAGGCATAGGGACTGCGCAATGGAGTAGATAAAGGATGAAAAAGTGGGGGTGAAGATGTTTTTTCAGAATAATGCTTGCATGAATGGAGATAAATGGGTTACTTTGTATGGAATAAACAAGAGACAAATATGATGAAAAAGACCTGGTGCTTTTTGCTGTCACTCATGGGGATGGTGGTTGTGCTTTCGTGCCGTCCCGATGTGAATGACCGTTTGATGGATAGGGCAAAGGCTTGTGTGGAGACCTGCGCCGACAGTTCGCTGTGGTACTTGCAGCAGGTGGAACCTGTGCTGACCGACGGACAGCAGGCCCGCTATGCGTTGCTGTGGACACAGGCACAGCATAAATGCCGTATTCCTTTGGTGAGTGATTCGCTTATCAACGTGGCGGTGAGGTACTACACAGAAAGCAACAACCGCCATCAGTTGGCCCTATCCTTATTATATAAGGGGCTTGTGCATAAGCAGAACCATCAGGTGGAGCAGGCTGTAGAGGCATTTGTGGCCAGTGAATTGGCTTTTGAGGGGGTGGAAGATGACCAGTACAAGGCGTTGCTGTTCAATCATTATGGAGCTTTACTGATGAAACAAGAAATGTTTGATGAAGCTTTGGAGTATTATAAGAAATCTTATCAGTATCAAATAAAGGGCGATTCTGTGCATTATATAATTTCAGCTTGTGGTCAAATTGCTACAATTTATAAATTGAAACATCTGCCAGACAGTGTAGAGGCTTATTATAAACGGGGGATGTCGTATAAAGATAGTTTAAGTGACGGAAGAAAGAGAAATTACTACTTGCTATTGCAAGGCTATGCCACATTTTTAATGGGAAATGGCAATTATCCCGAAGCAGAACGCTTGTTGCAGGAATGCTTAACGAATATGAAAGATTCCAATTATTATCACGCGTTGTATTCAGCACTGACTACGCTTTATTACGAAAAGCGAGAGTATGAAACAGCCTTGACCTATGGTTGGCGGGTGATAGAGAGTACAGATAGCTTGACGGTGTGCGGTGGTTATTTGCGCCTGTATAAAATATATAAGGATATGGGACAAATGGATTCAGCCTTTCACTACCATAACTTGTACCGGCAATATCACAGCGACATCAGCATGAGACTGCAGCCGGCCAAGGTGGCAGCTATTCCCCACCGAATAAAGAGCGAAACATTGCTGGAAGAGAACCGCACGGCACACCGTTGGCAATGGGTGTGGGGAATAGGCGGAGTGATTGTAGCCGTGGGTGTGGTGAAATATCTGAGGCAGAGACATGGCAAGCAGATGAAGGTGAAGGAAACCCTGCTGGTGGAACAGATGGAGCGGCTGGTGGAGAAAACGTTGCAGTTGGAGGAGGAGAGACGCACGCTGAGCAAGATTCATGCCGACATGGGCGGTCTGAAAGGGGTAGTGACCAAGCAGAAACGGACGATAGAAGAGTTGCAACATGAGCAGCGGGAGATGAAGACGCAGCACGGTCATGTCGTGAAGGAACTGAAAAACGAGATAAAGGAACTGCAAGACGAGCAGACCGAAGCACGCAAGCTGGTGAAGCGGGAGATGGACGAGCGGGACGGGGAATTGAAGTTGATGCACGAAAAGGAAAAACAGCTGCAGCAAGAGATGTGTGCACTGGTGGCAGAAGTGGACAACTCGCAATTGTTGCATCGCTTTCTGTTGGATGTCGGAAATGTGCGTCCTGTCCTGCTGATACTGGAGTTGAAGAGCGGACGCCAGAATTCACGCTATCCCATTCATCGCACAGAGTATGCCGAACTGCTGAAACAGTTGGCGGAGTATGCCCATCCGGGTATCCGTGAGAAGATAGAGACTGACGAGGTGCTGAAGGGGAAGCAGGAGATGGCCTGCCTGATAGCCTTGGGGTACGACGACATGGAGATGCTCCGCATGGTCACCAACCTGAAACCGAACAGTGTGAGGGCATACAGTACGCAAGTGAGGACGGCATTGAGGGATATTTTGCAGAATTGATGGCTTTGCTTCCCTCCCATGCAACAAATGATACATATAAAACTTGTCCGATGCAACATTTAATGCATAAGATTTTCTGAAAAGGGTGCAAAATGGGGCATTGCGTGAAGCCTGTGAAGGGTGTGAAAGGTGCTTCCCTTCACAATAAGCGGATGATGGTCAGTGCGTTATCCCGCTGTGAAGGCTGTGAATGATGGTTTAAGGAGTATGGTTTAGGGTGTAGGGAGACTGTCAACTCCGTTGGCGAACCGTGTTTGCTTGGTTGGCGAACGGTGTTAACCCGGTTCGGACGAAGACTATATAGTATAAAGGTGCAACGAATATTGTGTAAGGATGCAACGAGTATAGTATAAGGTATAGGCTATGGCTTTGAACTTTAAACTTGGAACCTTGATTATGAAAGTCAGCGTATGGAGTATGAAAATCAGCGTATGGACTATGAAGATACGGATGTCGAACACGAAAGAACCGTATCTTCCGTGCCTAACGTCCGTATCTTCTGTACTCTTCACTCGTCACTTGTTTGCAGAAATTTGTTGTCACTCTCGGAATAAATGTATATATTTGCAGCTGAGTCAGTTTGATTGACGGAATCATTGTAAGGACTAAAAACAATAAGGATATGAAAAAAAATCTTCTATCGCTGATGACAGCCTTGTTCCTGGGGAGTGCTGCGCTTTCAGCTCAAACAGTGGAGATTGAAGAGCAAGGGGCATATACCACCTTGCAACCGGGCGAAGAGGTCGATTGGACCGTTCGTTGGTATCTGGTACCGACTGACCTTCCGGCTGAACCTTCCAAAGCTCTTTTGAAGAAAGTGCGTGCTATCTTGAAATGATTACTTCAGGAATCCTTTTCCCACCCACTTGAAACTGTTCCATCGGTGGACGAAGATGAGGCCGCGGATGTTCTCGTCGAGGGCAAAGACTGCCCACATGGCGATGAGGCCCCAACCCATGCTAATGCCGAGCACATAGCTGCCGATGACCTGCACCGTCCACATCACGATGATGCCTACGTTCACGGGGAAATAGATGTCACCGGTGCTGCGGAGGGCATTCACACCGAAGAAATTGAGTGCACGTCCGTGCTCAAGCAGCACCTCTACCCAGAGGATGGATGTACCGGTGGCGATAATCCACGGGTCGGAGGTGAGCAACGAAAGTATCTGCTTGCCGAAGAGGGCGGTCAGTAGCGCAAGGCTGACGGACATGGCCGCTCCCATACGCATGATGCGTTTGCCGATGGTGTAGGCCGCCTGTATCTTCTTCATCCCCACAAGGTGGCCGATGAGGATGGCACCGCCCTGTGCGATGGAGAGGGCAAAGATGAAGGTGAACATCACAATGTTGGTCACATAGCTTCGCGTGGCCAGTGCCTGGTTGCTGATGATGTTGATGAAGTAGGTGATGACTATCTGCGAGAGGCTGTACGACATGTGTTCGCCAGCCGAGGGGATGCCTATCTTCAACAGATTCTTCAGCTCC